>CAJWRP010000010.1 GCA_913046025.1 uncultured Chloroflexota bacterium | reverse complement strand
GTCAGCCTGCGGTCCGAAGAACATGGACTGGGCGACGCTCTGGCCCGCCTGATGGCAGATATGGGGACTGTGGAAACGCCCTCCATTTCGGTTGTGATAGGGGAGGGCGGCAGCGAGGGCGCTCTTTCTTTGGGCGTTGCGGACCGCGTGCTCATGATGGAGAACGCCATCTACACCGTCATATCGCCTGAGGGCGCTGCTGAACTAATGTTTCAGGATAAGACGCGTGTTGAGGAGGCTGCCGAGTCCTTGAAGCTCACCGCGCAGGACTGCCGAGACTACGGAATCATCGATCGGATCATCCAGGAGCCACCTGGAGGCGCTCACGAAGACCCTGACGAGGCATCAAGGCAGTTGCGGCGTATCCTGTTGCAGGAGCTTGCGGATTTGCAGGAGGTCTCCAAGCGCAAGATGCTCCGGAGCAGGTACAAGAAGTTTCGTGAGATGGGGAAGTACAGCTCACGCTTTCGTACCGCGGTTAGTCGCGAGACCAGTGCCCTTAAGAGTTTCGTGGGCTCGGGCGTCAAGCGGTTGGCCAGGAGGCAGCCTGATTTGCCTGAGGACGATTTTGATCTGCCTGAAGAGTAAAACCGCACCTGAAAGTTGTATATAAGAACGGCCCTTGGCATCAAAGCTGAGGGCCGTTTGATTTATCGCCTGTCGCTGTGGACTCTGATCAGACGATCGGCAAATAAGTTCCCAGGCTATTCATCGCATCAGCTCTAGACTTCAGACAACACCAGCCGCTTCCAGCGCAGTCGATATTTCTAGACGGCCACTCTCCGAAACGGCGGCCAGAGGTGCCCTTGGACGCATGCCCTCGAAGCCCATTATGTCCAGAGCGGCTTTCACGCCGGCCAAGCCGTACTTCATTATGACTTCGTCCAGGTGTGTAGCTATAGCCTGTAGTGGACGGGTCTGGGCAAAGCTGTCATCCAGCCCAAGCTGCATAATATCTATACAAAGTTTGGGTGCGATGTTCCCCAACCACATGCAGGCGCCATTTGCTCCCAACAGCGCCCCGTATGACAACAGTGCACCATTGCAGATCCAGAAACGTCGGTCCTGAATTAACAACGGGCACACGTAACCCTCGAAACGCAAATCGTGGTCGGTGATGTAGCCAAAGACATTGGGCAGGGAGCAAACCTTCCCTACGACCTCTGCGGTGGTGGCGGGCGAATCATCAAAGGTCTGATGAATCACGACTACAGGCACTGCGGAATTGCTGGTGACCGCATCGAAATAATGCTCTACGGCTGCAGGTGTGAGACCTCGTGGAATCCTTACGCGTATGAGGTCTGCTCCTGCATTGGCGTACCGCTCTGCTAGCCGAAGGGTCTCTCGTTCCGACGGGTTGTCTATGCCCGCGATAGTGAATCGACTTCCACCGTGAGCCTGGCTTGCGACCCTCACGATCTCCTCGCGCTCTTCTTCGCTTAGAGAATGCTCCTCACCATTGGCTGTGGTCAGCACAAATCCAGACAGGGGAGTTTCCAGCCATCGATGGATATTCCGAGTCAGTGCGTCGTAATCGACGCTGCCGTCAGCAGTGAAGGGCGTCGGAGTGGGAGCCACGATTATGGGATCTTGGTTAGGTATCGGCATAAATTAGCCTCACGAACAGGGTGGAATAAGTATGGGATACATACGTGCAATAAGCTAGCACGACGTTCGATTACATTCCTGTTGGATTCATAACCGGGAGGAGGGAGTTAAGTCGGGAACCAAATTAATGAGAGTTTGCTGGTAAGAAAGAAGGGAAAAGTAGAGGGCTGTAAAATCTGCTTATGCTTAGGAGAGGAGGTACATCTCACTGCCCGTAGTTAATAGTGTACATAACACTTGGGACAGGCCCGGTGAAGAGGGAGTGAATATTCTGTTAATCCCACGTCATTATGGCATGTCGTAGGCGATTAGATGATGATTGGAAAGTTGGATGTCATGCCGCAATCACATAGGTTTGAATTTGGATTCAAAAACCATTATTTACGTCAATCTAATGCCGTTTACGCCAAGAACCCTTGAGGTTTGGAATGGCATAAAGCCACAGGATCTAGAAAAAGAGGGAATTAAATAAAAGGGACGGGCATAATCACAATGCGGGCCCATCCCTTTGAAGTCGATGTCGTTATTCGGAGCTTTAGGAGACTAGTTGCCTGTTAGTACTCCGCCGTGAGTACTGCGAGTCGCCTCAAAGGCCGCTATGTCGTCGTTGCGCTCCATCGTTAGGCCAATGTCGTCCAGACCGTTTAGTAGGAGGTAGCGGCGGAATGACTCGATGTCGAATCCAGACACGATCTCCTCGTCGCTGTCCCAAACCCGCTGACTGTCCAGGTCTATGTGAAGCTCGTAGCCTGGGTTGGCCTCCGCCTTTTCAAGGATCTGAT
Organism: uncultured Chloroflexota bacterium; assembly: GCA_913046025.1. The sequence goes on along the minus strand of CAJWRP010000010.1, from coordinate 11,379 downwards.
TAACCAGCTCCTCGGGGAGAACTACCGGCAGGACGCCGTTCTGGAAGCAGTTGTTGAAGAAAATATCAGCAAAGCTAGGAGCGATCACGCATTTGAATCCGTAATCCAGCAACGCCCAGGGGGCGTGTTCGCGGGAGGAGCCAGACCCAAAATTGCGTCCGCTAACTAATATTGAAGCATTCTCGTAGCCAGACTTGTTCAGGATGAAGTCAGGATTGGGCGACCCGTCCTCCAGATAGCGCCAATCATTGAACAGGAACTGGCCGAAGCCGGTCCTTTCGATGCGTTTGAGAAACTGCTTGGGTATGATCTGGTCGGTGTCGACATTAACCCTGTTCATGGGCACCACGACGCCTTCATGCTTTACGAATGGTTCCATCTGTAAGTCTCCTGTGTTTGTCTTACCAGTCTCGAACGTCTACGAAGTGGCCCGCGATAGCCGCAGCCGCAGCCATTTCTGGGCTAACCAGGTGCGTGCGACCGCCCTTACCCTGCCTACCCTCGAAGTTTCGGTTAGAGGTGGAGGCGCAACGCTCTCCCGGCTTTAGTATGTCTGGGTTCATGCCCAGGCACATTGAGCAGCCAGCTATGCGCCAGTCGAAGCCAGCCTCGGTGAATATCTTGTCCAGGCCCTCTTCTTCAGCCTGCTTCTTGATGGCCGCCGAACCCGGCACTACCATAGCGTAGACGTCGCTGTTGACCTTCTTGCCCTTGGCAATGTCAGCTGCTGCCCGTAGATCATCGATGCGGGAGTTGGTGCACGAGCCTATGAATACGCGGTCCAGCTTGATCTCTGTCATTGGGGTGTTTGGCTTTAGTGCCATGTACTGTAGCGCACGGCCCACTGCCTCTCGGTCGCCAGCATCTTCATAGGTGGCAGGGTCGGGGACCGTGCCTGAGATCGGCCCCTCCATTCCTGGGTTAGTTCCCCACGTTAGATGGGGCTCGAGGGAGCTGCCGTCGATTTCCACCAAGGTATCGTAAGAAGCGCCTTCGTCGGAAGCAAGAGAGCGCCACTGCTCGATGGCTGCGTCGAACTCGTCGCCCTGCGGGACCTGTGCTCGACCTCGCATGTACTCGAATGTTGTATCGTCTGGAGCTACCATGCCTGCGCGGGCACCGCCTTCGATGGACATATTGCAAACGGTCATGCGGCCCTCCATGGACATGTTACGCATAACCTCGCCGGTGTACTCGATGGCGTGCCCAACTGCGCCACCAATGCCGATCTTGCCTATGATGGCCAAGATTACGTCCTTGGGAGTAACGCCTTTGCCGAGTGTGCCGTCGATTCTAATTTCCAGGGTCTTGGGCTTGAATTGCCGAATCGTCTGGGTAGCCAGCACGTGCTCCACTTCAGAAGTCCCAATTCCCATTGCGAAAGCGCCGAAGGCTCCGTGGGTGGAGGTGTGGCTGTCGCCGCAAACGATGACTTTGCCCGGCTGGGTGTAACCCTGCTCTGGCCCAATAACGTGGACAATGCCCTGTAAAGGGCTGAACCTGTCGAACAGCGTTATGCCAAACTCCTCGCAGTTCTTGTCCAGCGCATCAAGCTGTGCCTTCGCAATGGTATCTGTGATTGGACGCGTTAGCTCCCAGGTAGGCGTGTTGTGATCAGCCGTGGCGATCGTCAAATCGGTACGCCTGACCTTTCGGTTGTTCATGCGTAAGCCGTCAAAGGCCTGTGGGGAGGTGACCTCGTGAACCAGGTGGAGGTCTACGTAGAGTACAGTCGGTTGTCCCTCTTCTTCGTGGACTATGTGACTGTCCCAGATTTTCTCGAACATTGTTTTGGGTGCCATTTTCTAAACTAACCTCACTCTTGGATTCTTTGGGAATTTTTCATATGTCTTTCGTATATCTAAGGGGCACGACGTGCGTGCCCCTTAATTGCATCAGTTCATGCTAACTTTGGCTAGGAGGTAGGAACCTCCGCAGCGGGTCGGGTGCTCTCTGTGGCCAGAAGGCGGTTCAGCGCGTTCATGTACGCCATGGCGCTGGCAACGATGATGTCCATGTCGGAACCTCTGCCCACATAGGCCTTGTTGTCCTTCTCGATGCGAATCGTTACGTCGCCCAGGGCGTCGATCCCCTCGGTGACAGCGTCGACGCGATACTCGGTCAGCTTATTGGGCACATTGACCATGCGATTGATCGCCTTGTACACAGCGTCAACGGGTCCGGTGCCAGTTGCGGCTTCGGTCAGAGATTTCCCGTCGGGGTCCACAATGGTGATGGTGGCGGTAGGGATATCTCGATTGCCACAAGAGACCTGAACGTGCTCTAGCTTGTAGATCGTAGGCACGTCGACCGTGCGGCGCTGACTGGACATCAGGGATGCCAGGTCGGTGTTCGTGATCTCGGGCTTGCGGTCGGCAAGAAGCTTGAAGGCTTCGAAGGCCTCTTTCAGCGCGTCCTGCTCCAGATGATAACCAAGCTCCTCCAGGCGGGAGCGCAGGCCCGCCCGTCCGCTTAGCTTACCCAGAACCAGTTCGTTGCTGGGCCAGCCGATGGACTGCGGGTCCATGATCTCGAATGTCGAGCGCTCCTTCAGAATCCCATCCTGATGAATTCCGGAGGCGTGTCGGAACGCGTTGGCTCCTACTACGGCCTTGTTGGGTTGCACCGCGAATCCGGTTATGTCGCTGACCAGTTTGCTGGTGCGGTAGATCTGTCGTGTATCAATGTTGGTATCAACGCCATACATATCCTTGCGTGTCTCAAGGCCCATGATGACCTCTTCCAGAGCGGCGTTGCCTGCACGTTCGCCGAGGCCGTTGATGCAGCCTTCGACCTGCCGTGCGCCTTCAACGACAGCGGCGAGGCTGTTGCTGACGGCCTGCCCCAGGTCGTTGTGGCAGTGCACGCTGAGCACAACCTTATCGAAGTTCGGTACGTTCTCCTTGATGAGACGTAGCCGTTCCCTGAATTCCCACGGGTAGATGTAGCCCACCGTGTCGGGAATATTGATCGTATTGGCTCCGGCGGCAATGACACTCTCCAACATCTTGTAGAGGAAGTCCATGTCCGTGCGGGTGGCGTCCATGGGCGAGAACTCCACGTCGTCGCAGTAGCTCTTGGCCCGCTCTACGGCAGCGATGGCCATGTCCATGACCTCTTCCGGGTTGCGTCGGAGCTGGTGCATTATTTGCACGTCAGAGCTGGAGATGAAGACGTGAATTCTGGGATGCTCGGCGTCTTTGATGGCCTCCCACGCCGCGTCTACATCCGGCAGCACGCAACGAGCCAGCGAGGCTATGATGGGCCTGCGAACCTCTCTTGCGATGGCCTGCACGGCTTCGAAGTCTCCAGGAGAGCTGGCAGCAAAGCCAGCCTCGATGACATCGACGCCCAGCCTTTCAAGCTGCTTGGCGATCTCCATCTTCTCGTTGGTGGTCAGGCCTATGCCTGCGGACTGCTCGCCGTCTCTCAGCGTTGTGTCGAAAATTATGACCTTGTCGTTTGGCATTATCTGCTCCTGAAAGTGAGTTTTCGGTTTTCAGTGATTTGTGTTTAGTAAATGCCAAGGACAACGTAGTCCGCCTGAACAAGCCCTGCTAGGACCCGCCCATAATGGCGAACTACGTGGTTTACCTCGATGCTACTCATTTTTGCTCCTGAAGGTTTCGGTACAGTCTGGCCCGGTTCTTCATTTAATTGTTGAAGATTCTAAATAATAAGAAAATCACAATAGCAATTGCCCAAATTATGTAGGTCCTTTTTGAATTTGGTCCCAGCAAGGTGCGAAGCAAGCTCTGTCGCTTCGGCGGCGAATCATCATGAGGGTCTGGCTTGGGATGTTTCATGCCTGGTTAGTCCCCGTCGTTAAGGAAGGACATCATGCCTCGAAGCTCTTTCCCGACCACCTCAATAGGATGCGTGGCGTTCTCCTCCCGCAACTTATAGAAGGTAGGCCTGCCCTCGTCGTTCTCTGTTATCCACTGTCGGGCAAAGCTGCCGTCCTGAATGCGGTCCAGGATTCCCTTCATGCGCTCTTTAACGGTCTCGTCGATGACAACGGGGCCGCTGGTGTAGTCGCCGAACTCCGCCGTGTCGCTGATGGAGTAGCGCATGTAACCCATGCCGCCCTGATACATCAGGTCCACGATTAGCTTGAGCTCATGCATGCACTCGAAGTAGGCAGACTCTGGCTCGTATCCAGCCTCGACCAAAACCTCGTAAGCGGCCTTGACCAGTGCTGTAACACCTCCGCAAAGCACCGCCTGCTCACCAAAGAGGTCAGTCTCCGTTTCCTCTTTGAAGGTGCTGTCCAACACGCCGGCCCTGGTGCAGCCAATGCCCCGACCATATGCAATTGCCACGTCGTGGGCTTTGCCTGTGGCGTCCTGGAAAACCGCGGCCAGTCCCGGCACGCCTGAGCCCCTTGTAAAGACCTCGCGAACGCGGTGTCCAGGTGCCTTGGGTGCCATCATGGAAATGTCCACGCCTTCTGGCGGCTTGATGGTCTCGTAGTGAATGCAGAACCCGTGGGCGAACATCAGCGTCTTGCCCGGCAGCATATAGGGCTCTATAGACTCTTTGTAAATTTCTGCCTGCAGGTGGTCCGGAATCAGCATCATAATGATATCCGCCCACTCGGCCGTCTGAGCGACGGTGTCGACCTTCAGACCATCTGCCTCTGCCTTGGGCCAGCTCTTGCTGCCCTCGTACAGGCCAACCATGACATTCATTCCGCTGTCATTGAGGTTCAGGGCATGTGCGTGCCCCTGGCTGCCGTAGCCGATAATTCCAATGTTCTTGTCCTTAATCAAGGACATATCGGCATCAGCCTCGTAGTACATTTTTGCCATGTCGGCTCACTCTCCAAATTGTTTTAATAATAGCTGTCAGCTATGAGCTTTCAGTAATCAGCCAGCCTATTATGGACTGAACGCTGAACGCTGACAACTGAAGCCTGCGTCTATACGCTTCCCGTCTCCATGATTACGGGCTTGGACTGTCTTGCGCTCTTGTTGCCATTGGTCTCGAAGGCGCTATCCATGCCTCGACTCATAGCGACAGAGCCGGTGCGCATGACCTCTTGAATGCCGAAGGAGCGGAGCAGGTTTTGAAGCGCGTCGATCTTGTCCTCGTCGCCCACCACTTCGACGATCAGCGTCTCCGGAGACACGTCTATGATGTTGGCGCGGAACAGGTCTACTATCTGCATGATCTCACTGCGTGACTGCACGTTGGCCTTCACTCGGACCAGTGCCAACTCGCGAGTCACGGCGTTGTCCTGCGAAATGTCGGATACCTTGATGACATCGATCAGCTTGTGCAGGTGCTTGGTGACCTGGTCCACGACCTTGTCGTCACCCTCCACCACGAAGGTCATGCGCGACAGATTCGGTATTTCGCTGTGACCGACGGCGAGGCTGGCGATGTTGAACCCCCGTCGCCGGAACATGCTTGTAACCCTATTAAGCACACCGGGTTTGTCTTCTACCAGGGCTGTGATGGTATGTCTGTTGGATACTCCGTTAATGTTCACCCACGCACCTCCTGGGTGCTGGGCTGAGCACTGGGGCGCGGCTCTTCGATCAGCTCGCTTACGGCCATGCCAGCAGGAATCATGGGGTATACATTGTCGTCCTGCTCCACAACGAAGTCGATGACTACGGGACCGTCATGTGCCATGGCCTTGTCTACTGCAACTCGCACGTCTTTCTTGTCCGTGACGCGAAGGCCTAACATGCCGAAGGCTTCCGCAAGCTTCACGAAGTCGGGGTTGCCGCTATACACGGTGGCAACGTGGTTCTTCTCGTAGAAGAAGTCTTGCCATTGCCGGACCATGCCCAGGCAGTTGTTATTCATAATGGCGAATTTCACAGGTATGTTGTTCTCGACCAGCGTAGCCAGCTCCACCATGGTCATCTGGAATCCGCCGTCGCCGGCGATTGACCAGACTACCCTGTCGGGTGCGCCGACTTGAGCACCCATGGCACCGGGCACCTCGAATCCCATTGCGCCTGAGCCGCACGAAGAGATCAGAGAGCAAGGCTGGTTAAACGGGTAGTACTGGGCGGCCCACATCTGGTGTTGGCCGACGCCTGTGACTATTACCGCATCCCCATTGGTCGCCTCGGAGATCTCCTGGATTATGTAGCGCATCTCCAACTTGCTGTTGTCGCTGTCGCTGCCAACCAGGGGATGGTCTCGCCTGAGATCGTGGACGTGATTGACCCAGTCCAGGTGAGTGTTCTGCTTCACCTGCTTGTTCAGCGCCGTGAGCACTCGCTTGGCGTCGCCCACGATCGGCACGTCAACCTGTATGTTCTTGCCGATCTCGGACGGGTCCACGTCGACGTGAATCTTCTTGGACTTGGTGGCGAAGGTCGCTGTGTTCCCCGTGATACGGTCGTCGAACCGCATGCCCAGGGCGATAATCAGGTCGGCCTCTTCCAGCGTCAGGCTGGCATATGCCATGCCGTGCATTCCAGGCCAGCCTGAGTACAGCACATGGCTGGTCGGGAAACAGCTGACGCCCAGCATTGTCGTAATAACTGGAATCTGCGCCTTCTCGGCCAGCTCCAGTAGCTCGTCGTAGGCCTTGGACAGGATGATACCGTGGCCAGCTAGAATCACAGGACGCTCAGCATCGTCGATCAGCTGCGCGGCCCTCTTCACCTGCCCCATGTGCGGGTCGATGTTGGGCTTGTAGCCCGGTAGGTTCAGCTTTTCAGGGTAGTTGAACTCTCCGATCTCCGTGAAGACGTCCTTGGGAATATCGACAAGGACCGGACCAGGTCGACCGGTGTTGGCGATGTGGAATGCCTCGTTGATGACCTGAGGAATCTCTTCCGCCGTCATAACAAGATAGTTGTGCTTGGTAATAGGGAGCGTAATGCCCGTGATGTCACATTCCTGGAAGGCGTCGGTGCCAATGGCTGCACGCCCTACCTGGCCGGTGATAACGACGATCGGTACCGAGTCCATCTGTGCCGTGGCGATGCCTGTAACAAGGTTGGTCGCGCCGGGACCCGACGTGGCCCATGCAACTCCTGGCTTACCTGTCACACGAGCGTAGCCGTCTGCCGCGTGCGCTGCGCCCTGTTCGTGGCGCACCAGAATGTGCCTTAGCTCTGGGAACTCAGGCAGCGTCTGGTAGAGCGGCAGTATCGCGCCGCCAGGGAGGCCGAATATCACATCCACGCCCTCTCGGATAAGGCTCGCGCAGACCATTTGGCCGCCAGTCATCTTCATTTTGTGTAGTCCTCCAACTTGATCATGCCTATGTTAATTGCCCAGGGCCTTGGCTCTGGACCTTGAAAAAAATGCAATAAAAAAATCCCGCCCAACTAAAGGGACGGGACGTTGTGTCTCGTGGTACCACCCAATTTGTCCCGATAACATCGAGACCACTCAAAGGCTATAACGGAGCCAACCGCCCGACCCTATATGTTAGTTGGGAAGTAGTACCAATTGCGCAGAACGAATTATCCACTGTGCCCTGGATATGTTCTGCGACATGGTGACTCCTACTACCTTCAGGTCGGGTGCTCTGGGGCGAGTTCTCAGAGGTCCTGGCGTCGGATTCCCACTATCGCCGACTCTCTTGGGCCGGTACCTCCGGTACTACTCCCCTTCACCGCATTGTGATTATTTTAACAGGACAGTTTAACAAGAATAGCAAACTGGCGACTTGCTGTCAATGATCATTACGACGGAGGGCCAGCATTAGGTGGCGTTAAGAGCCGGCCCAAACGTGTGATTGAATTTCAGTCGTAGCTACCTCGCCTTTGTGTGACGGATACCAAAGGGACTCTGTTATGCGTTACCGTTCCCGGCGATCACGAACTTAGTTAGGGCCTACAACTTGAGCAGCCTTTCCACGTTGCCGTGCAGGAGCTTGGCCTTGTCTTCCTCGCTCAGCGGGATGTTGGGAATCCAGTCGGTGCCTGGACTGTTGTCCACGAACGGGTAGTCGATGGAGAACATGATGCGGTCGATTCCCATCTCCATGACGGTGCACAGCAGGGCAGGGTTGGAGAAGTTGCCGCTAGTGGTTATCCAGAAGTGCTCCGAGAAGTACTCCCGGTAGGTGCGCTCCATGACCTTGTTGCCCATGCGCTTCAACGTGAAGTCGATGCGCCACATCAGAAACGGCAGGCCCTCTCCCATGTGCCCCAATATGATCTTCAGGCCAGGGTACTTGTCGAAGACGCCCGACAATACCAGCCGAATCGCCTGGGTGGCCGTCTCTACAGTGAAGCCCCATGTGGCCGCAACGATGCTAGGGAAGTCCTCGACGTAGTCCTTATAGTACCGGTCCACAACGGCCTGGTCTGGCGAAGCGGGGTGTAGGTATAGAGGGACGTCCAGCGCCTGTGCCCTTTCGAATATAGGCCAGAACTGCTTGTCGTCCAGAAACAGCCCGTTGGTCAGACCGTGCACCATTGCGCCCTTGAAGCCAAGCTGCGTTACTGAGCGCTCAAGCTCGTCGGCGGCGCCGGTAGGGTCCGCTGTAGGCAGCGCTGCGAAGGCGGCGAAGCGGTCCGGATTGGCAGCAACGATTTTTGCTAACCTATTGTTGGCACCGGTCGCAATTCGGCCAGCCGTCTCACCGTCTAGCCTCTGTATCGACGGCGCCGCCTGGGACAGCACCTGCATGTCGACACCGGCCTCGTCCATTTCGGCCAGCCTGAGCTCGTTATAGTCGAAGAGCCGGTCAAAGATTCTGCCGCCGTGCCGTTCCGAGGGTGGGAAGGTGTCTGCTATCTCCCTGTCGGAATAGTGTTCTTCAAGAGCAATAACCTTATGGTTTTGGATACTCAATTCTGGATCCTTTCAGTTACTTCTAAGTGCTTACTGGGCTCTTTTAATTGCCCGTGCTCATTATTCAAAAATAACGCAGGCGCGTCCGGGGAGTTCCATGCGCTGGATGCTTTGCAACACCTCTTCAGACTCCTCCAGTTCGCATGTTCGGGTAACTACAGGCCTTATCTGTCCGCGAGCCACCATCTCAGTGGCCTCAGCTAATTCCTGTCGGCTGCAGTACCTTGAGCCAGTGAAGGTTATCTCCCTGGTCATAAGGTAGTTTGGTCGGAAGGGTACCTCAATCTTGTCGTCATAGAAACCCACGTAGACTATGCGACCGCCCTTGTCCAGACTGAGGATGCTGGACTCGATGGTCTCTGGTCGGCCCACGAGCTCAACAATGGCGTCGACGCCCCGACCACCTGTCAGGCGTCGGGCTTCCTTCTCGAATGGCGCATCTTGGGAATTGATTACCTCATCGGCGCCCATTTCTTTGGCCAGTGCCAGCTTTTCCTCGGAGATGTCCACGGCGATTACCCGGGTGCCCATGACCTTGGCCATCTGCACCATGTGGATGCCGACTCCGCCGCCTGCGCCAACAATGAGCACCGTTTCCGGAGGCTGCACTTTGGCCCTCTCTCGCAATACGTGAAGGGGAGTGGCAACTGCGTCAGCTGCAACAGCGGCACCTACGTAGTCCAGGTTGGGCGGTATGTGGCTGAGGTTCCGGATCGGCAGGCTAACGTAATCCGCTAGGCCGCCGTTGATCTGACTACCGACGACGCCGGCATAGTTATCGCAGAGGTCCTCGCGTCCAACATTGCACCAGCGGCAGTCGCCACACGTCAGGTAGAAGTAGACATTCACCCGGTCTCCAGGCTGGAATTCACTTGCCCCTTCGCCAAGCTCCACTACCTCGCCAGCAATCTCGTGGCCGACGATTCGAGGAAGGATGCCGTTGATGCCGCCAACGCGGTCGTTCCGATTCCAGACCAGCGTTAGGCCCAGGCCGCATGCCTTGACGCGTACCAGGGCCTCACCCGGACGGGGCTGGGGCATAGGCGTCTCTTCCATGGTTAGCGCCCCGCCAGTCTCGTGCAGCACCATTGCCTTCATGTTGAACTCTCTTCTTGGATTCCTTGCATTGCCAGATTGAGTTGCTGCGACATTAGTAATTTATTCTCCCGCAAGATTTAAATAACTGAATGCCTACAGATTCTTTGCCATCCAGTCGCCAACCAGAGGCCGGTACTTATAAGGGATGTTGAAGCACACATGGGCGCCGTCTGCATAGAGCACATACTCAACAGGGACACCAACTTTCTTCGCTTCGATGGCGATCTCCTCTGTGTTGGTGTACGCGCTCTGAGCGTCCAGCTTACCGTTGACTACCAGATAAGGGCACTTCATGCCGCTGATGACGTTTTCCAGGCTGCGTTTGCCGTGGACTCTTGCTGACTCCTCTGCGGAATCGGCCCAGGCAATGAAACGCCACCATGGCTCGCTGGCGCGACCTGGACTCTCCGGTGACACTCTGACGACGTATGAGCCGCTAATCGAGCAGACGGCTTTCAGGCGGGGCTCAAAGCAGGCAATACGAGGGGCGTAGTAGCCGCCCATACTGACGCCGGCTGCGCCAATTCTAGCAACATTCACGTCGTCGCGCTGTTCCAGGAAATCGATGATGGCCTTGCCGACGGTTTCGTAGTCGTGGCGCACAGGCATGCTGTTGCGGGTCTCACCCTGGCCAGGCCCATCGAAGGCCAGAACGGCCATTCCGCGCTCAAGGAATACGTTTCCCCACTGCCAGAACTCTTCCTTAACAGAGTCCATGCCCGGCACCAGCAAGACCACGGGAGGCTTGTCGATGCCTTGTGGCCTTCGTATGTGGGCGGCTATGGTTATATCCTCATAAGGAATGTCCAGACGCTGGTAGGTTGGGTCGAGCATGGCGGCCCCTAGCTCGAAGGTGTCGATGGACCTTCGGTGGGCGTAATGGTATTTGGATACATTATCTAGGACGCCTGCCCAGCGCATCTTGCCCCAGTGGTAGCTAAGGCTAGCCTTGATGTACGCCTGACCTGCGGTGACGGTGAAGCCATCTGCCTCGGCCTTCTCTGCCAGTGATTCGTGCACTGCGCCGGAGGCTGACCATCCTTCGATCCAGTCGTCGACGGTGCGCATCGCAGAAAGGGTGTCCTCTACATCGTTAGCGTCCGAGCCTTGTGTCACAAAACGCGACCGACCAAGACCGGTTTCCGCCTTCACCCAGGGGTGAACTTCTGAACTCTGTTCCATTGTCATAAGGGTTACTCCAAACTTAGGTGTAGAAATTGCTAATTCATATACGTCATTGATTTCACGTGGTAACTCAATTCTACAGAGCCCTCACTCGATATTCAAAAATAATTATCGCATAACGGGCCCTAGTGCCATCCTCAATACCCGAATGCTATTGCCATGCCGTAAATGCGCATGTATCACCCCCGGAAATTATATGTGTACCTTATGATCACATGGTGGATGCGCTTTTTGATCGAGTGAACATGCTGGAAGGTATTAGCTTGGGAGGTAATAATGGCTGAATTATTGGGAATTGGTTGCACGCACGCGCCTATG
>CAJWRP010000009.1 GCA_913046025.1 uncultured Chloroflexota bacterium | reverse complement strand
GACGAGTGGCTAAACAGAATCTCGATCTTTACAAAAGATGGAGAATGGGTTGGGAAATGGGGTACACCTGGCGATGGCGACGGCGAGATTGACCGACCCTCGGGGCTGGCCTTCGACAAGGATGACAACCTATACCTGGTGGACAGCCGAAATCACCGCGTGCAGGTCTTCACCAAAGAGGGCAACTTTTTGTTCAATTGGGGCCAAAGCGGCGACAGTGACGGCGAGTTCAACTATCCCTGGGGCATAGAGATTGATGGTAGCGGGGACGTGTATGTGGCTGACTGGCGCAACGACCGCATCCAAAAGTTCGCCCCTGACGGCAGGTTCATAATGAGCTTTGGAAAGTCTGGGCAGAATGACGGAGAGTTTGACCGGCCCACTGCAGTAGCGGTCGATAAGGACGGAATCATTTACGTAACCGACTTCAAAAACGACCGGCTGCAAGTATTTGATGCGGACGGTAAATTCATCACAAAGCTGGCCGGAGAGGCAACCCTGTCTAAGTGGGGGAAGGAACGCGTGGAGATTGACCCAATAGCCGTGAGAGGCAGAGAGATAGCTCAAGGGCTACGCGAACAAGAGAAAGCGTTCCAAGGACCGATCGCGGTAGAAGTCGATAAGGAGGGAAGAGTCTTTGTGGTAGAGACTGCCCGTCATCGCATCCAGGTCTTCCAAAAGCAGATCGCCATTTTCCAGGAAGGTGGTCTCCTGTAAGCACATTCGCCATTAGGCAAGAAGTACATTACGGCGATTCCGTTCCCAGATTCTAGACACGTTACCTGTTAATCTTTCATTTATCCCTGATAGTTACAATCCCTTAATTTACTATGATGCAGAATAACGAGAACGGGCGTGGTCAGACCTTATAACCCGCACCGGCCCTGATTTCCAACTAAACTCCCTTCCGACATATCGGAGTCTGTTAAAGGGTGGAGCCTCCAGACTGATATCAAGCTCGGTGAACTGAGTTTCGAATCGATCACCCATAATGAAGACGAGGAGTATTGCAGTGAGGTCTGGTTTGTTAGCGTTGTTCGCACCCGTGGAAAGCCAACTAGCAAGCCATAGTCCAACCGTCATCCTTATGTACGGTGGTACAGTTGGTCTCGGTGGCGAGACCTACCCGGCACATCGACAATCGTCGTCTCGACGTCCTTCGATGTGCATGCCACTTACACCTGCGGGCGCGAATTGGTTAAACTCGGTCGTCAGGTTCCCCTCTATGACGGACGCTGCACTGGCAGCCCCTTGGCAACCCCCAGGGTGGAAAGGTGATCGTCTTCACGCCGCCCCGTAGTTATTGCTGCCAATAATACACTGCACCCCCACCTCACTTGGAGAGGGGTAAACCGCGTAACCACCTGCAACGACCTGCCCCTCTCAGAACAGCCTTCGGGCATTTCGTCGCTAGTTTAGTCTTTGGGACCGGGGTATAAGCAAGGTGTTTACCACCAGACGCATCGACTTGTCTTGCGTGTCCTTGTGAGCGTCCCCGACAGCGAACAGAACACTTCCAGCTACCGTTTCCCGATAGAACCATGCCGTAAGCATCTTCGAGTCGGCCTCCTCTTGACCTGGTTGGGCTGTAGCGGCCTCGAAGTAGTATGCTTTCAGGTCTTCTATTACCAGCTTGAAGAGGGAGGGCGACTTTACATCACCCTTTGATTCAGGTATGCCGCCGTCTAGGAATTCACCCACGAACGGAGCCATTGATTCCAGCGCCATACCACTGGAGCCAACTGTGGTTCGTTTGCGGTTGTCCACAGAACGGTCGTACCACGGGCGCATCAGGGCTATCTCTTCGAGAAGTTTCGCCGTCAGCATCGCCGAGTCACTCATGTCAGATTCCGGCAAAGAGAAACTCACAGGGCATACAAGGGCTGCAGGTCCTTCCACAGACGGTGCCTCTTCCAGGTAGTCCTGAAGCACAGGCCCGCTAGGAGCATCCAGGAGTTCCAGAGCGGCAGCAATCACCCTATTTTGAAAATCAGAGTCGCCGGGCACTCCAATGGGTCGACCCAGTTCAAAAGGCACCCACAACGCCCGGGGAGGCTTGATCTTCTCTGTATGCTCTCGTATCAAGCTGATTTGAGTGGTGGGGACGCCCTCTTCTTCTATGTAATGTGCAAGCCCGCCAACGGCGCGCGTGCAGTTCGGTCAGACAGGGACCAGTAGAACGGCGGTAACACCATCCCCTTTGAGAAGACCCGCCAGGGTCCGCGCTGCAGTCTCCATAAGTTGCGGAGTTGTGGCACCCATAAACGAGTAATGATAATCTGCAACACTACTGATAACGCCCCTTTCGGCCAGTTCTCGAAGTCGATCCAGTGGGAAAACTACATTCCAGTCTTTCTGGAAACCGCTGCGATCGTAGTTGGTTGATATGTGGCTCATCACGAGGTCGTTGGCATCTGTGTCCCCAGGAATCACCCGGTAATCCCCAGGCATATTCACGGCACTGGCTCCACCGAACATGAAAGGACGGTCGTTCCGCAAGTGCAAGCCTGCGGTCGATATGATAGCCACTCGTCGCTGGACCAACGGAGGTCCCCCGACCCAAGGGCGGCCCTCAAATACAGGGCATTCTAGGTTGAGGAGGCTCGTACGGGAACCCTCCGGCAACTGACTCAGTCGGACCATTTGGATTCTCCTCTGGTGTAAATCTCATCATACACAACCAGCACCAGAACCGTTCATTTGATGCTGTTCACGTAAAAGAGGTGGGCATAATAGGAATCGCGACAGGTCAAGATTCCAACGCAGTCATATTACACCAGATTAACGCCTTACTTTTCTTCGTTGGTACGAAATTAATACCAAAACAACCAGGGTCTTCAGCCATATGGACTTAAATTTCCATTCACCTCCTTCGGGCTATCGAGGTCCGCAATCTAAAAGCTATTCCCTATCTAACTGCTCAGTCTACTCTGAGTTAACGCGCCTAATGCGAAGGCCCTGGAACACCACCCCAAATTCGGCGGCAATCGCAATTCCGACTATGAGTAACCAGACGCCGAGAGGTATGCTTATTGCAACAATTGTTCCACCGTCGTCCGGGTCAGACCCCAGGTTTGTGTCAGGCGGCTCAGGCCCCATCGAAATAAACGAGTCTTCAGTTGGCACTGACACTACGGGCGAAGGCGACGACATGGGGCCCGGTTCTACAGTTGGCGTGGGCACCATGGGTGAAGAGGTGAAGATGCGTGGCAGTCTTGCCATTGGCGTTGGCACCGCGGACGAAGGCACCGTTGGAGTGGTTACCAGAGTTAGCGTCGGTGGCAATGCAACCACTGGCGTCGCTGTCGGCTCAACAGTCGGTGTGTGCGTGACTGTAGGTTCATTCTCACCGATTGGCGACTCATCAGACGAATGGTCTTCTCCCATCGTTGCTATCTGGGATACCCTATTCGATAAAGCTGGATGCCTCCCGCCATGCAAGGTAGTCCTGTAAACCAGCGGCAAGTCCGTACTTGGCAGCGAAGCCCAGGTCCTGTTCCATCCTGGTTGCGTCCATCTTACTGGCCCTGCCGGACAACTCCCGGTGCGCAACATCAGTGGTGCTGAGGTCGGGACGCAATTCCTGCAACACAGTGATTACTTCGGCCATGGAGGTCCAATCTGCGGAGGAGTTGTTGTAAAGGTCATACGAAAGCTTAGGGGCGTCCAGTACGGCGGCCACTCCGTCAGCGATGTCTGTCACATAGGTGAAGGTGCGCCTCTCTTCCCTGTCGCCGACTTCAATTGGCTCGCCCTTGATAATGTTGGCCGTCCATTCCTTTAATAGGGACTGGTTTTCCCTATGACCGGTAATCCGTTCCATGGGGCCATAAGGTGTGCCCAGACGCACACTGACAGTTTGGAAATCATGTAATTCTCCGTACCGGCGGGTAAGCAACTCGCTGGTATATTTTCCGATCGCGTAGAGACTGCGAGGCTCCGGCTGGGTGTCCTCAGACAGAATCTCGTGCAGGTCGGGCCCGTCACCATAAACTGAACCTGAGCTAACGTAGAGGAAGCGGTCGACCGACAGCCTGCTCGCCAGCTCCAGCATGTTTGTCGTGCCCATCAGATTGATGTCCACAATGGAGCGGCTTCGTGACTTCTCTATCTCGGGAATGATGCCCGTGAAGACCGCAGCATGCACGATTCTGTCGACACCTGTTCTTGCAGCCCGCTCAATATCCTCTTGATTCAATACATCGCCTTGAACGAAGCTCACCTGCGACTTCCAGGGTTCAAGATAGGCCGTGACCATAGCGTTAGGTGCCGCGATGTCCAGGCAAACTATGCTATGGCCCTTAATCGCAAGTGCCTTGACGATATTGCTCCCAACGAAGCCTGTTCCACCAGTTACCAGCGTTACCAAGGTTCCCTCCCCTTAAATCTCATGGTTAATTCAGACTTCGATCCAGAGAAGCCTTTCCCAGAAGGCCAGTTATCACGAGGATTGTATCCGCAAGGCCGTTCGTCTTCAATACTCACGCCAACCACTGACAGGACGAACTTAACAGTGTAGTTTGATTTGTAATCGGCCCTATCATAAACTCCACGAAAGATCCGGCGCCCTTGGGAGGCTAAGAAATGACCATTTCCACGGAAACACTAAAGGCGATGATTCGCGACTATAAGGGATTTGAATTATCAGACGAGGAGTTGGAACTCGTTCGACCCGAGCTGGAGAGTTATTTGGCGGAGGTAGAACTCCTTAAAGAACTGGACCTCTCTGGTCTGATGTCCTCGCGACTGCTTCGTGCCAAAGAAGGAGGTGAAGCAATTGCCTAACGACGATATTATGGAACTCACTATTGCCGAGCTTGCTCCCAAAATCAAAGCAAGAGAAGTGTCCCCTGTTGAGGTCACCGAGGCCGCTCTTGCCAAGGCCGACCGGCTTCAAAGCAAGCTGAACTCATTCATTACCATCCTCTACGACCAGGCTCGTGATCAGGCGAAACGGCTTGAGGCTGAACTGATGCGAGGCGAATATCGCGGACCGTTGCACGGGATACCTGTAGGCATCAAGGACAATCTGGAAACCGCAGGCATACGCAGCACTGTTGGCACCAAAGTACTGGCGAACAACGTGCCAGATCATGATGCCTTCGTCGTCATCCGGTGCAGAGACGCCGGCGCGGTCATCCTCGGCAAGGAAAACATGGAGGAGTTTGCAGCTGGCTCAACCTCCAGCAACATCCACTACGGCGCGGTCCACAATCCATGGAACCTTGATTACATTCCCGGCGGTTCCAGTGGCGGCGGTGGAGCCAACGTCGCGGCGGGCGTTACCTTTGCGTCGCTGGGCTCGGACCTGGGAGGCTCGGTCCGTGGGCCGGCGCACTGCTGTGGCGTGGTTGGCATAAAGCAGACCTACGGTCGCGTAAGCCAACGAGGTCTGATGGTCACCAGCTTCAACGGCGATCACGTCGGCCCCATGACTCGCTCGGTGCAAGACAACGCCATAATGCTCCAGGTGATCGCGGGCTACGACCCACTTGATCCCAGCACGGTGCCTGTGCCTGTTCCCGACTTCTCAGCATCTCTGGGACACGACCTTAGAGGACTCAAGATAGGTGTTCCCAAGGACTATTACTTCGACCTGATCGATCCAGAGGTAGAGACAGCAGTCCGGAAAGCAATTGACGCTCTTGGGGAACTGGGAGTTGAAATCATAGAGATTTCCCTGCCGAACATGAAGTATGTAGGCGCCCTTCGCATCGCAGGCATGGCCGACAGCGTCGTCACCCACGAGCCCTACATCAGGAGCAATCGAGAAGACTACGGACCGACAGTGCTCTATCGTGCCTTGGCAGGCCAGTTTGTTTTGGGCACGGATTACTCCAAGGCTTTGAAGGTCCAACGCATCATTAAGGAGGAGTATGCCCGTGTCCTCCAAGAAGTGGACTTCCTGGCAACCCCAACGGGGCCTGTGCCAGCGTGGCGAATCGATTCGGATACGGTGACGCTGGGTGGAGTGGACTATCCTTCGAGAGGGCCGGGCTCTGGCATGACAGCGAGATGCACCAGCCCGAGTAACTCAACCGGATTGCCTGCCATATCCATACCGTGTGGCTTCTCTGAGCAGGGTCTCCCCATCGGCCTTCAGCTGATAGGACGCCCTTTTGAGGAGGAGCTGCTTTATCAGGCCTCCAGTGCATACGAAGCGGTTTCGCCGGCCCTAGGGAAGAGGCCGCCAGTAAGCTAGCAACGCTCTGGCGTCGCACCTGAAAAAGTTAGTTTTAGTTAAGGCGAGGTCAGCTTGATGATTATCGACTCACATGCCTACTGCTTTGAACCGGCTGACAGCGCCAACGGCTATGCCAGTTCAGAGGAGCATCTCCAATGGGTTCAGGCGGGACAGGCCGGGCACTACATGCCCGCCTTTCGCCTCCGAGATAGGTCGCTTGCTTCGTCGGAGGCCCTTGCCCAAGAGGGAACGAAAGGCCTATCTGCGCCTCCCAACGTAAACCTGCGCATCGATCATGATGCGGGGCGTGTGGTCTGGACAATCAATGGGGAGGATTACACCAAGCACTACTATCCGCCCAACCTGAGGAATTGTGAATTTACGCCCCAAAGCCTTATTTCAGAGATGGATCACGCCGGGGTCGACATGGCGCTGCTTCACACGAACCCCATGCTTGGGCGGGATAGCGCGTACCTCGCGGAGTGTGTCAGGGCCTTTCCCGACCGCCTCAGATCCATGGCCCCTGTGGACGAGTGGCGTATTCGCGATGACGTGGACTCGGTTATCGCGGAACTGACGACCTCGATAACCAGCTATGGCCTGCACGCAATCAAGTTCAATCCAAACGCTTATCTCGTCAGCTCCGATCCGTGGGATGACGGCTTGTTCAGACCCTTTTGGGAGGCGGCTACGTCTCTCAATGTCCCCATCTTCTTTTCGCTAGGGCCAGGCCCAGGAAACCACAAAGGTGAGTCGTCTTCGGAAAATCTAGGCGGTTACCTGGATGAGATGAGGATACTAATGAGGTGGATGGACCGATACCCAGACGCGGTATGCAGCATAACGCATGGGTTTCCGTATCGCTCCTTTTTAGAGGGTGGCAAGATACGCTTACCGGACTCAATATGGGAGCCGTTCGACAACCCGAACCTCAGCATAGAGCTCTGCTTCCCGGTACGAATCGGCGACATTTTCGACTTCCCGTATGATGAGGCAAGGCCGACACTAGAGGAGATGGTAAGCCGGATAGGGGCCGATCGCCTGATGTGGGGCACGGACATGCCTTTCCAGAATCGGCACTGCACTTATCGCCAGTCCCGGGACTGGATCGAGAAATATTGTGAGTTTCTCTCTCCTAACGAATTGGAACTGATCATGGGCGGAACAGCCGCAAGAGTTCTCGGGCTGCAGTCCACCGACGAAAACAGACAGGGATAAAAGATGCCGCAAATAAAGATTAATGACACCCTCAACGCCTTTTGCAAAGATTCTGATGCCTATCTCGAAGGGCTCGCCGACGGGCCGCTATCAGGGCTGACCTTTGCCGCTAAAGACATCTTCGACGTGGCTGGCTACGTCACCGGCGGCGGCAACCCTGATTGGAAAGCCACTCACGAACCGGCGGAACGCACCGCCTGTTGTGTGGATAGTCTTGTTCAGGCTGGCGCGACCATGGTAGGCAAGACCATTACAGACGAGCTGACGCGAGGCATATTTGGAGAGAACGCGCACTACGGCACTCCTGTGAATCCCCGCGCGCCTGACCGAGTGCCCGGCGGTTCCTCCAGCGGATCGGTGGCTGCGGTGGCTGGTGGATTGGTGGATTTCGCCCTGGGCTCAGACACCGGCGGATCCGTCCGCGTTCCGTCCAGTTTCTGTGGAGTGTACGGCCTTAGACCTACCCACGGGCGCATTCCGCTGGACGGCATTCTGCTGCAAGCCCCGAGCTACGACACCATAGGCTGGTTTGCACGTGACGTGAATACCTTCGCCCGCGTCGGCGCCATCCTGCTTCAGAGTAAGACGACAGACACGACCATTCGCCGACTGGTCATCGCCGAGGACGCGTTTGCCTTGGCGGATGATTCAGTCGCCAAAGCCCTGCAACCTGCATTGGAGAGTCTTTCTTCCTTGATAGGCGAATCCAGAAGTGAGAGGTTATCCACGACCTCGCTAATGGACTGGTCATCGCAGCAGGGCGTTTTGCAGATGCACGAGGCCTGGGAGACGGCGAAGGACTGGATCGATAGCGTGAACCCTCGCTTCGCCATGTACGTGGCGGAAGGCTATTCCCTGGGCCGATCAATAACCGATGCCGCAGTAGAAGAGGCTCAGGCCGCAAGAGGCAAGATCGTATACCGAATGGAGGAGTTGCTTTCCGACGGCACCTTCGCATGTCTTCCGACGACCGTGTCACCTGCTCCTATAAAGGGCGAGCGAATGTCGGAACGTCTTGACGTTCGATCTCGCAACACGGCGCTAACTTGCATCGCTGGAACCATCGGTGCGCCCCAGATTAGCCTCCCGCTGGGAGAGGTCGACGGCCTTCCAGTTGGCCTGTCGATCATCGGAGCCAGGGGCAGCGACGAGGCACTTATCAAATTTACTGCCGATATCGCAGAGTCCATGGCCTCCTAGGCTGTGTTGCGCATGAGCCGCCTTGGACACAGTGACAACCAAATTTTTATATTTGTTCGTTAGAGATCACAGGCTGGTAATTAAAAAAAGAGGTAGATAATGAGCGATTATCTCGACAAACTTTCCCAATTCGCAGCCCAAACAGGCTTCGAGGACCTGAGTCCGGAGGCTGTTGAGGCTGTCAAAGATGTCGTTTTGGACACCATCGGCGCCATGCTGGCTGGCAGCAGACTACCCGAAAACAGGGCTCTCGCTGAAACTCTCTCGGCGCGCTCCGGCCCAGCGACGGCCACCATCATCGGCCGCGAGTTCATGGCCGAGCCGATGATGGCCACGTTAATCAATGCGACTGAAGGTGTGTCCCTCGAAGTGGACGAGGGCAATCGTTTTGGTGGAGGGCATCCGTCGATTCACACCGTACCCGGCGCAATTGCCGTCGCAGAAGAGATGGGCCTTTCTGGGCGAAAGCTGATGGAGGCCGCGCTGGTTGGTTACGAGGTCTGCTCGCGTTTGGGCGGCGCTACCAGGCCCAGGCTGCATGTACATTCGCATGGTCTGTGGGGAACAATGGGCACGGCGACGGCTGTGGCAAAGCTGAATGACTTCAACGCTGATCAGATCAAACAGGTCATTAACTTGTCCGCCTCCATGAGTCCAGCCAACACTTGGACGCCCGCGTTCCAAGGGGCAACCGTCCGCAATCTTTACCCGGGCCGATCGGGATTCCAAGGAATACTGGCTGTGCATCTTTCCCGTTGTGGTTTCACCGCGCTGGCAGACGGTCCCTCGGATGTCTACGAAAAGATTCTGGCAGACAGCTTCCACCAGGAGCAGGTAGTCGAAGGGCTTGGAGGCGAATACCGCATCCAACAGAACTATTTCAAGATGTACGCCTGCTGTCGTCTAAACCACCCCTCTGTTGAGGCTGTCATGGATGCCCGTCAGAAACAGGAATTCAGTGCGAACGAAGTGGAGTCTGTAGAAATCGACGTCCCTTCACCTATCCTGGTAGGAATGTTCGGAGAATACCCGGACAACATGCTGGCTGCCAAATTCAACGTTCCCTATGCCGTATCTGCCCTATTGGTGAAGGGAGAGGCCAGATTGGAAGCATTCTATCCCGACACGATACAAGATGACCGGGTAAAGGAACTGGCGTCCAGAATACAGGTAAATATGGGAGACAAACCAGTCTCGCCTATCAACGAGGGGCCATTGGCAGTTGCCACAGTAAAACTTAGGGACGGCAGAGAAATCAAAGGACAGACAGCCTCGAGTCTAAGGGGCGACTACGGGAACCGGATTTCCAGGGATGAGGTTGTGGCAAAATTCCACTACCTCGCCGGAGACATTCTCGGGCAGGCCAAGGCCGATCAGGTGGTCGACGCCGTGGCCAGACTAGATAGCATGTCCGACATACGAGAGCTGACGTCACTGGTAGGCGGTCCCAAGTCTGGATTGAGCTCATGATTATCTATGCCTAACAATAGATCGAATCCAACAGAGGACATCAGTCTGCTGGACGCCATCTACTCCCAGAGATCAACCAGACATTTTTCGACGAGGCCCGTGTCCCATGACGACGTGAGGACTATTTTGAAGGCGGCTGTCAGAGCTCCCAGCGGCGGCAACCGGCAGCCTTGGAGATTCATCGTGATACGGGACGACCAAACTAAGCGCCGTCTCGGCGAGTGGTACCTGAGTGCATGGATGGCGTCTGTGGATGAGTCGTTACGCGAACAGGAGGCCTACAGGTCGGGTGGAGACCTTGGCAAAGGGATGGCAGACATACCCGTAGTGATACTGGTCTGCATCGATCAAGACTTAGGTTTTGGCGGCTTGTCGACGGTGACGGAAGGGGCATCCATATATCCTGCGGTTCAAAACCTGTTGTTAACTTCACGGTCCCTTGGCTTAGGCACGGTCCTTACTACATTGCACACCCTGCACGAGCAGGAAATTAAGGAGATTCTTGGCATTCCTGAGAGAATTCATACGGTTGCCTTAATACCATTGGGCTATCCGATGGAAGGCGAAGGCTTTGGTGGCAGCAAACGAAAGCCGATAGGTGAGGTCACTTTTTACGACAAGTGGGGCGCCTCAGAGGAAACGACGTCTTAATAAATGACCTATCTTGACCAGACGATAAGGTCGCCTGCTGTGCATACAGGCTAAGTCGTTAGGCAGTCTCAAGCAGCGACTTTATTCATTTCTAGGTTTAAGAGGCAGACTGAACTTCAGGTTCTGTTGCCTCACTGATCGTAGTCCCAGGCAGGCGAAGCAGAGACCCTGCTATGGTCAGTGTGATGCCCGTGAAGCTGAGAACCAACAGAGCAAGCTGCAGATCTCCTGTCACCTCTTGAATATATCCCGTCAAAATCGACCCAAATATGGAGCCAAAAGATAGGGCAAAAGTAAGAAAAGAGACGGCGATCGCAAGTTCCCTGGTGCGAATATTTTTGAGTACAAAAGGCACCGAGTAAAGAATGGGAAAGAATCCCCAGCTAATGCCGTTCACAAAATTAAAGAAGAACAAGAGCGGCAGGGAATTGGTAGTCGTCATACCGATGTAACTCAACACCATCAACAATCCGAAGGCCTGGAGAATTCGTCTGCGTTTGCCCGTCCTGGAAACATAGTAACTGACCAGAAGTCCAGAGGGACCTCCCATGAAAATGCCTAGGGCCAAAATTCCTCCCGACCACCTGAGCGGAATCTGGTACTCTTCTAACATCAGCGTTGGATAGAAGTTTATGAATGCCGCGAAGGACATGGTGGCACCGGCAAATCCAAGGCCAGCTATCCAGATATCACGGTACGAGAGCGCGGACTTGAGCAGATTTCCATGGAATTCCTCCTCTTGGACAGTTC
The DNA here is from genome assembly GCA_913046025.1 of uncultured Chloroflexota bacterium. The sequence continues at coordinate 2,394 of CAJWRP010000009.1, read as the reverse complement.
GGCTCTCCAGAGAGCGTTCCCTACCCAGGACAATCCACACAAAGGCCAACAGGGAAAATATGCATGTGTAAACGTAGAGAACTACCCTCCAATCGTTCTCCAGGTACCCTAGTAGAATCGGCGTCAGGACTAGGCCACCACCCACCACGATGCCAAAGAGCATGTTCGCGAAGCCGTTAACTACGACGGCCTCATCTGCCGAAAACCACTGCCTTATGAGGTGCGCCCTGGCTGGTTCTCTGACCAAAATCGTTATTCCGAAACCGAGTCTTCCCAAAAATAAGAGGAGAAATAGTGGAGCAATTGCCTGTATGAATATGAAAGCCGTTCCAAGCAAAAGGGTGACAAATGTCAACATCTTGGGTCTGAACTTTGATACCCACCAACTCAAAGGGATTGCCAGGAACAGGTTGCCCCAGAATGTCGCAGAGCCCAACAGGCCTTGTTCGCTAGGAGAAAGGTCTAATTCCGCGCTAATGGAGGGAAGCAGCACACCAAGAGTATTGGAGATCATGAAGGCCGTGACAGCCGACGTAAACCAGACCCCCATTACGACCCATCGATAATTTGAAATTGGCTCTCTGATTCACGGGCCTCCACTCATCCAAATACAATCCTGTGTAACTGCAGGCATGATATCAATTCGGAGCATTGGCATCACCCTCCAATGACAGTGAAAAGCATCACTTTGACCTTCGCTTCCATATGTGATTGACTTTGCTCACTCTCGTTGAGAACTCTCTGCGTTTTGACGAATATTCTTTGCCAGGTGATGAAGTATGTTGGACCTACTAATCAAAGATGGTCAAGTTGTAACGCCCAGCGGCGCTGGCGATTTTGATGTCGGCATTGAAGACGGAAGAATCGTGCTGGTTGCAGAGCGCAACGCTATTGAATTGGAGGCTCATCGAACAATAAACGCTGCGGGAAAGTACGTTCTGCCCGGCGGCGTGGAGCCCCACACTCACATCGCGACATCTGTCTCGGAGGCGTGGGCCGGTCGGCCGGGTGTGATGACCCAATCTCCTGAGGCAGCAAGTCGTGCGGCCGCATTCGGCGGCGTGACAACGTTCATAGACTTCGCGGGCGGCATGCCAGGAACGGAAACCGGAGACCAGTCTGGCAATTCCATCATGAATCGCCTAGACAGCCGAAGGGAGGTATTCAAAGGCCATTCCTACACGGACTTCTCCTTTCACTACACGTTGGCCGGAGAGGTGTCTGGGGAAACCATTGGAGAGATTGGTGAAGCGATTCAGTCTGGCATTGCCAGTTTCAAAATCTTCACGACCTTCGGTTCCAAAGTAGGCTACGGTCACCTCTGGGCGATCTTCGAAAAGGTAGGCCAACACGGTGGAATCATGGCGGTCCACGCCGAAGACGACGACATTGTGAAGTTCATGGAAAGCAAGCTGAAGAGAGAGGGCAGTGATCAGGGCTACAACCTTCATCTTGTTCACAATAACATATCCGAAGACATAGCCTTTCGAAAGATTATTCGTCTGGCCAAGCATACCGAAACAGCGATCTATTTTGTTCATACGACAGCCAAAGAGGGGGCCTGGGCGATCGCAGAAGCTAGGAGCAAACGGCAGCCTATCTACGGCGAGGCTTTACACAATTACCTTCACTTTACCAGCGATCACTACAAGCAGCCAGAGGGCACGGCGATACACACCTACCCTGCAATCAAGTTTGAAGCCGACCGAGACGCTCTTCAAGAGGCGCTCATCGACGGCTCATTGAGCACAACTGCCACAGACGAATACACCACGTACAAGGACGTTAAGCTGTCCGGGAACACTATTGAGACAGTGTGCGGAGGCCATAATGGCATAGAGACTCGAATACCCGTCGTCTATACGAAATTCGTTTCAACCAACCGCATGACAATCGAGCGGTTTGTAGATATCACATCAACAAACGCTGCCAAGATCCTAGGGCTGTACCCACAAAAGGGCGCTATAGCCTCGGGCAGCGACGCCGATATTACAATCTTCGATCCACATTTGAACAAGACCATACGCCTGGAGGACCTGCATGCCGATTCCGACTACTCAATCTGGGATGGATTTGAGTGCCACGGCTACCCTGTCATGACCATTCTTAGAGGCAAGGTCATTGTTGAGGACGGCAGGTTGCTCGGAGAACCATCATATGGCCAGTGGCTGTCCAGAAGGGTAGCACCGCAGATCCTGTTTCGGCCTGCCTGTTGAGGCTTTCTGGAAAACATCTTTGGCATTTGACACGGGTTTTTCCCATCTATAGCATACGGTTAAAATAACATGGTTGTCTTAACGCAAGTATCACGAAAACGGTCTAGCCACATCAAGGAGAGTAAAACATGAGCGCGATCATAGGCAGTGGAAATTTCAAATACGAGGCACTGGATTC
>CAJWRP010000008.1 GCA_913046025.1 uncultured Chloroflexota bacterium | reverse complement strand
CCAACGATACCGGTTTTAGCGGTCAAACCTCAGGTGTACCCGGCGGCCAGTAAACTGGTATAGCCGAACGAACAACAGATAAAGGTGCCACCGCTCTAATTATTAGAGCGGTGGCACCTCGTAGTAGGTCGACGTGTGGGGCAGGTGAGGTTGGACCGATGGGAGTGGACCCGAGGTCGGTGCACCATGCCATTGGGCAGATTGATGCCGCATACCTTTCAGAGCGCATTTTGATAAAGACTTCCCATTGATGCCAGGTGCGAAGATTGAGAAATTATTTATTTAGACGCCTAGCCCTTTTCATTCCGACGGCTCTCGGCGTTTCAATTTTCATATTCATGATGTTGCATGTAATTCCAGGCGATTATGCAACGCAATTGCTTATTGGCGGTCGAAATGCTCAGCTAATAGCAACCGAAGAGGACTTCATAAGAGTCCGTAAGCAGCTTGGCTTGGACGGTTCACTTGTCGAACAGTACTTGAGGTGGGCCGGCAATTTTGTCCAAGGCGACCTGGGTACATCGTACACCAATAGACAGCCAGTATTTGATAGGATGAGACCGCGAATTGCGATGAGCGCGCAGCTTGGTCTCATGTCTGTTTTACTAGCCGTGGTGATAGCCGTTCCAGGTGGCATTATTGCGGCCGTTCGCCGGGATACGTGGGTGGACTATGTTCTGCGTGGCATAAGCCTGGCATTCGAGTCAGCTCCCAACTTTTGGCTAGCTCTGCTTCTTATTGTGGGACTGCTTTGGGCCTTTGAATGGATTCCCCCCATATCTTATGCAGCGCCATGGGAAAATCCTTGGCTTAACTTTCAGACGCTAATATTCCCCGCATTGATAGTGGGCGCGCGTAGCTCGGCTGGCATGTTACGGATGACTCGGTCCTCAGTGCTTGAAGTGCTCCGTGAAGATTATGTGCGCACCGCAGACGCAAAGGGCCTTCCCAGAGTCGCAGTGCTATTTGTACATGTGATGCGAAACGCCTTGCTTCCTGTGGTGACACTAGCGGGCTTTGAGGTCGTAATTTTGATGGGCGGACTCGTGGTTATCGAGTCGGTGTTCAATCTCCCTGGAATTGGTAAATTGCTGATCTCGGCAGTTGGTGGTCGTGACTACCCGGTTATCCAGGCTATTGTGATGTTTGTAGCGATAATTGTACTGGTTGCAAACCTTCTGGTTGACATTCTGTATTCCTGGCTTGATCCGCGGATACGTTACAACTAGACTTGGGCGCAAAATTTCATTTGAACAAGGATGGCGCACTAAATGGCTAGTGGCTCGGACCTAAGTTCCAGAGAACAGCTTTCGGACCTGGCGCAGCCTAGGCGTCCGAGCCGAATAAGACAACTCACTTATTATTTCGGTCGCAAACCACTGGGAGTCTTGGGCGTGGGGATGGTTCTTTTCGTCTGTATAGTGGCGATCTTCGCCCCACTCATCGCTCCATTTGAATACCAGGCCCAAAATTACGAAAACCTAAAAATCGCGCCAAATTTCACTTATTTCTTTGGAACGGACCAGTATGGAAGGGATAACTTTTCGCGAATCGTCGCTGGTGCCAGAATTTCATTACTGGTCGGCTTTGCGGCAGTAGTCGTTGGAACTGGGCTGGGCGCTCTGTTGGGCCTGATTTCCGGTTACTTTATGGGTATATTTGATGCCTTGGTGCAGCGATTAGTGGACATGTGGATGTCATTCCCCGACCTCATCCTCGCTTTAACTATCGTCGCCGTATTTGGCAATACGCTGACCAACGTGATCTTAGCAATCGCGGCAACTATTATGCCTCGCGGAGTACGTATCATACGGGCTTCGACGATATCCTTGAGAGAGACCGAATATGTCACTGCGGCTCACGCTATTGGCGCTAGTAGCTCGCGGATCATTTTCCGGCACATTCTGCCCAACACTGTGGCCCCGTTCCTGATCATCATGTCTTCGATGTTCGGTACAGCCATTCTGACTGAGGCAGGCCTCAGTTACCTGGGCCTTGGAATTTCTGAGCCCTTCCCATCATGGGGGAGAATGGCCACCGTATCTGCGCAGTACGCCATTACGGCTCCATGGATCGTCGTATTCCCAGGAGTGGCGATCATGTTTACCGTCATGGGGTTTGCGTTCGCTGGTGATGCGCTGAGGGATCTTTTCGACCCCCGTCTTCGCGGCGAATAAAAAAGACCTAACACCTTAGAAATATACACACGGAGGTTTACGTGCGCAGTATAGATATCCACGCCCATTTAATTCCCCAGTCTTATGTGAAGGCTACTCGGGAAGGTAAGGGGTGGCACGGCCTAACGCCGGGACAGCTTCCCATTACTCCCAGGGCTTCATGGAACCCTGAACAACGAATACAAGATATGGACTCATTGGGTGTCGACGTACATGTCGTCTCCACCGGCAGCCCATTCTATTTCTATGACCGGGATCTTGACGTCACCAAGGCATCGTCACGTGAGTGTAACGACGAGGTCTACCAGATGACCATGGACTACCCGACTCGTTTTGCCGGCCTGGGCACTCTGCCCATGCAGGATGTCACCTCGGCCATTAATGAGCTTGAACGCTGCATGACGCAGTTGAAGTTCAAGGGCGTCATGATCGACGACCACGTCTCTGGCAAGCAGTATGACGAGCCCGAGTTCGAGCCCTTCTGGAAGGCTGCTGAAGAGATGGGGGCTATGCTCCTCATTCACCAGCGACCCAGCCAGGCATCGGTCAGGCACCGCACTACTAATTACCACCTGCCAAACACCGTTGGAAACCTGGTGGACAGGGCAGTGACATTTGCCTCGTTTGTATTCGGTGGCGTCATGGAGCGGCACCCAGGCCTGAGGGTCTGCCTATCCCACGCCGGCGGTTACACGTGCTACGGCATTGGTCGCATGGACAGAGGCTGGGAAGTAAGGCCTGAAGCCCGGATAAACATCAACAAAAAACCAAGCAGTTATCTCAGCAGGTTTTGGTACGATTGCCTGACTCACAGCGAGGAGTCTTTGCGTTACGTAATTGACACTGTGGGCATAGAGAGGGTCGTGTTCGGTACGGACTGGCCTGCCGATATGTCCATCGACTGGTCGCCTTCCTGGATACTGGGTCTGGCGAGTCTGACACAAGACGAGAAGGACGCAATTCTCTGGAAGAACCTGGAGACATTACTGAACATTTAACTGTTCCAGGGGCTTTACTCGGCTGACTTGCACAGCCTACATCGCAATATGGGCCTTGCGGCAGCGACGGTAATTGACCGCGATCAATTAAAGGGTTGCTTCTCAAACTTGAATCACCCACAACCTGAAAAAAAGGAGTTGGGACACCTGAAAATGCGGACTATAGATATACACGCACACCTGTCCTCTCAGCGCTTTCAGCATGCCATGAAGAATGGTAAGGAATGGCATGGAATGACGGCGGATGAAGGCGAACTATTCAATCCCCTTAACCACTGGGACCCTGAGCAACGCATCAAAGATATGAACTCCATTGGTATTGATGTCCAGGTTGTGACAGCCAATGTGGCCTTCTACAAATACGATCAGCCTGTGGATGTTGCTGCGGCCATTGCGCGAGAAACCAATGACGAAATTCGCGAGATGATGGTCGACCACCCGGACAGAATTTCTGGACTGGCCAATGTGCCTATGCAGGACATCAACGCTGCCATAGCCGAGATGGACCGAGCTATGAACGTCCTTGGCATGAAGGGTGTCATGATAAATGACCACGTTAACGACGTGCTTTATGACGATCCTATCTTCGATCCTTTCTGGAAAGCAGCGGAGGATATGGGGGCGCTTGTACTTATCCACCAGGCTCGCCCGACGACAGTTAACCCTCGTCTGGACAAGTTTCACGCACCGAACAGCATCGGCAATCTGACGGATAGGGCTATTACGTTCGCGACATTCGTTTTCGGCGGAGTCATGGATAAGTATCCGAACCTGAAGATATGTCTATGCCATGGAGGCGGGTACACCTGCTTCGGCATCGGTCGCATGGATCGTGGTTACGAGGTCCGACCGGAGGCTCGCGTCAATATACAGAAGCCGCCTAGCGAGTACCTGCGCAGCTTCTACTACGACTGCCTTACGCACAGCGAAGCGTCCCTTCGATATCTTGTCAGCACCGTAGGCGCGGACAGAGTTGTACTAGGCACCGACTGGCCAGCTGATATGAAGCTGGACTGGCCTGTTGCTTGGGTGCTGGGTATGGATAGCCTAACCCAGGATGAGAAAGATATGATTCTCTGGAAGAACCTGGAAGGCCTGCTGAATATCTAGTCATTTGCCTGACAGGTCTAAATTGAACTGACCCATGTCTGGGTATGGAAGCCATGAGCTGGTTCGCCCGGACATCGAAAAAAGGAGTTAGGAACGAAGATGCGGAGTATTGATATACACGCCCATATAACCCCCGAGGGCTACATCCGAGCGGCGGAGAAGGGCGAGGACTGGTACGGCATTCCAGCCACCAACGATGGTATGACGAACAATAATCCCCGAACCACTTGGACCCCCGAACAGCGGATAGCGGACATGGATTCCTTGAGCGTTGACGTTCAGGTTCTTTCAACGACCGCTTACCTCTACAACTACGATAGGCCCGCTGCGGACATAGCGAAAATGTCCATTGAAGCCAACGACTATGTGTCTCAACTAACCAAAGACTTCCCCACCCGCTTTGCAGGTCTGGCCAATCTCCCTATGCAGGATGTTGGGGCTTCGGTGGCAGAGCTTGAGCGGTCCATGACTCAGTTGGGCCTCAAAGGCGCGATGATTGGCGACCATGTCAATGGCAAGAACTATGATGATCCAGAGTTTCTTCCTCTGTGGAAAGCCGCTGAGGAGCTAGGCGCTGTTATCCTGGTTCATCAGGGCGGCGACACGGTGGTTAGCACGCTTACAACGAAATACCACCTGCCGAACTCCATCGGAAACCTGGCGGACCGCACCGTAACGTTCTCCTCTTTTGTCTTTGGTGGCGTTATGGACAAGCATCCTAATCTGAAGATCTGCCTTTCCCACGGCGGCGGGTTCACCTGTTTCGGCATAGGCCGACTGGACAGAGGGTGGAGCGTCCGGCGCGAGGCAAGAGTGAACATCGTTCAGAAGCCAAGCAACTACATCAAGATGTTCTACTACGACTGCCTCACCCACGACGAGCGCGCGTTACGCATGCTGATCGACACGGTGGGCATCGACAAGGTCTTGTTCGGCACAGACTGGCCCTTTGACATGATGCTGGACTGGCCTGTGGCATGGCTAATGGACATGGAGAGCCTGTCCCTGGAAGAGAAGGAGGCCATTCTCTACCGGAATCTTGAAGACCTACTGGGCATATAGATTCGAATGGAATACAAACCGTCCGGTAATTGGCAATTCTGTAGTGCAGGACATCGAAAAGAGAAGGAAGATTAGGTGCGCCTTCTAACGTCGATGCATTCGACGCCGAACCAGCAGACACTGGTGGACAAAGTGTCAACACTGTCCAGGGAGAGATTTGCTGGTCGTGCTAGCCAGTACGACATCGAGTCAAAGTTTCCCAAGGAAAATTACGACGACCTTAGGGAAGCTGGCCTTCTGGCGATGACGGTGCCGACGAAGTATGGAGGCCTGGGCGTAGACCCACTAACGTATGCGCTGTGCGTTTTGGAGATAGCAAAGGGCTGCTCCGCAACAGCGCTGACCTTTAACATGCACTCAACGGTGGTTGGGCTAATCGGTTCTATGGGCACAGAAGAGCAGAAGCAACGATACTTCGATGAGGTTGTGGAAAAAGGAAAACTATTCGCATCCATAACCAGCGAACCGGAGTCCAGTTGGCGCGGCAAGTACGTCCTTAGGACTTTGTTCACGCCGATACAGGGCGGTTATCAGGTAAAAGGTGTGAAGCACTTCTGCTCCATAGGCGATTCGGCAGACTACTTCTTCCTGTCGGGAATGCTGGAGGGCCATACAACGGCGAAAAGCGGTCTGCTAACGGCGGTACTGCCGAGGTCGGCACCGGGCGTCGAAGTGGAGAGCGAATGGAACGCAACCGGTATGCGTGGCACGTCTAGCCATACGATTCGGTACGACAGTCCCGTGAGGGAAGAGGATGTAGTAGGCGAACCAGGAGCGCTTTTTGACGTTGATCTCTCGGGTTATGCCCTGGGGTATTCGGCGACTTACATAGGCATTGGGGAAGCGGCATTTGACTTCATCGTCGAGTATTCCAAAGGTCGGTCCTCGGCACTAGGTTCAGCGACACTTGATAATGACGCACCTATGTTAAGCATTATCGGAGAGATGGGCACGTCCATTCGGGCGGCCCGGCTGATGATGTTAGAGGCAGCACGAGCGGTGGCTGAAGGCGATGCCGAAACGAAAATGCTCGCGATAAACCAGGCAAAATATTTTTGCGCCGAGGTAGGCGCAGAGGTCACAGAGAAGGCCATGAGAATGGCGGGTGGCAGGGGCTTTCTGAAGTCCATGCCGCTGGAGCGGTGGCACAGAGACTCTTTAGCGGGTCCCGTTATGCCGCCTGCAAACGAGCGCTGTATGGAGACAGCCGGCAGATTGTTGGCGGGTCTTCGAGCGGCGTCTTTGGAATTTGAATAATCCTGAGGGGCGGCATCTGGTTGCATTGACCGCTGTCTCATTGAAGACATATGCATAAGGACTAGGTGAAAAGATGACAAGTATAGACATCCATGCGCACATAATGCCCCATCAAGCTACCGATCTGGCTAACGGAGGCGAGTGGCATGGGTACACGATGCAGACTGGGGACGGGCAGAACGTCTTAACACGTCGTGGCAAAGAGGCGCATCTTATTCCAAAGATGATGTTCACGCCTGAGCAGCGCCTCGCCGATATGGATTCACTTGGCGTAGATGTTCACGTTCTCTCGACCTGGACTAGGCTGTACAACTACGAACTGCCCACTGGTGATTGCCTGGCGATCGCCAAAGACTGTAACGACTCGCTTAGCCAGTTGACCAAGCAGTGGCCTGATCGTTTCATGGGGATAGGCACTTTGCCAATGCAGGACGTCAATGCTGCCATAACCGAGCTGGAGCGTTGCATGACTGAGCTTGGACTCAAGGGCGTGCAGATAAATGACCATGTGAACGGTCTGCCAATGGGCGAGGACGATTTCCTGCCTTTCTGGAAGGCAGTAGAAGAGATGGGAGCGGTCATACTGTTCCACCAATCCGAGTCAGACACGGTAGTGAAGTACAGATCTAACAATTATCACCTGAACAACACCATTGGCAACCTGGCCGACCGAACGGTAACGTACGCCTCACTGGTTTACGGCGGCGTGATGGACAAGTTTCCGAACCTTAAGATATGTCTGTCGCACGGCGGTGGCTATACCGCCTTTGGCGCTGGCAGGATGGACCGGGGTTGGCAGGTCCGCTCCGAGGCGAGAGTGACGCTGGCCCAGCCGCCCAGCCGATACCTTAGCGATTTTTACTACGACTGCCTGACACACAGTGAAGATGCTTTGCGCTTTCTCATCGATACTGTTGGCATTGACCAGGTTCTGATGGGAAGCGATTGGCCATTTGATATGGCTGTAGACTCTCCGATAGAGTGGCTCAACGGCATGAGCAGCATTACTCAAGACGAGAGAGATGCCATTATTACAACAAACCTGGCCGGACTGCTCGGCCTCTAGAGCCCTTCTGGTATCTCCTTTTAGTGCTTTATGAAAACAAGAGCCCCGCTAGCAATTAGCGGGGCTCTTAATTATTGCGTCCGATGACACTTTCGATCGGCCCTACAATTCAAATCAGATCGGCTCCCCAGGCACGGGCACCGATATCGAAATACTCTCGGTTACTGTCGTCCTCCAGCAGGTGCTGCCGGCTCTGAATCTGGGCCTGGTAATAACCGCTGGCCTCTCCCGCCTTCATTTTTTCTTCCGTGTCCCACATGCTGATGACGATGGTCTTGTTGGACTCTCGATCTACTAGAAGTAGCGCTCCCTGAAAACCATCCTGCTTCATTGCAACGGGTACTGTACCCTCTGTATATACCTTGATGAACTCATCAATGGCCCCTGGTTTCGCTGTGACCGTCGTGACTCTTGCTCGCATATATATCATCTCCTCTTGTTTTTTGGGTTTGTCGTAACTGCTTGCCCAACGGCGTGCATTTGGAGAATGGTAATGCACATCGCTGTGCGGTAACAACTTGAATCGCTGTGTGGCCAGTTTGGCAGGTCTGAAAGACACTCGTTGCGTTGAATGGCTTTGTCGTTAAGTCGTGCCGGTCTCGTTAATCAGACCTTTGGCATATGTTGACCCCACTGATTGGTAAACCTATAATCGTTCGGAGGCAGTCTGTTAACGGCGAAATACGAATAAAGAAACGGCTCGTGACAACTATATGAAAGCCATGCTGCTTGAGCAGTTCAATCAGGACCTGAAGTGGTCTGAGGTTCCTGACCCGGAACCGAAGTCAGACGAGGTCCTTATTCGTGTCAGAGCCAACGGAGTATGTGCCACAGACCTCAAGATGATGGATGGCATAGTACCAACCGTCACTCTCCCTCATATTCTTGGCCACGAAGTCGCCGGTGAAATCGATCAGGTTGGCACGGATGTTCCGGGCCTTAAGCCTGGTGATCACGTAACGGTGTACCCCACATTGGGCTGCGGCTACTGCGACGCCTGCAGGCACGGTATTGAGAATCTGTGTCTTAGTGCCCCTCGTACTGGTTTCGAGACCGACGGAGGCTTTGCTCAGTTCATGATTACCCGCGGGGTCAACGCAGTTAAGGTCAGCCCCGATATGCCTTTCGAAGAGGCAGCAATCCTGCCGGATGCTGTTGCCGCCGTCTACTATGCCCTGACTCAACGCGCAAAGGTAACGGTCGGCGAAACGGTGCTAGTTGTAGGGATAGGCGGCCTGGGAATTCACGCATTGCAGATAGCCCGCATAGCCGGCGCCAAAGCGATTGCAGTTGATGTTGTGCCAGAGAAGCTGCAGGCGGCCAAAGACCTGGGTGCGTATGCAGTGATCAACAGCCGTGAGGGAGACTTGCGTGAGCAGGTAATGGACTTGACTGACGGCCAGGGCGCAGACGTGGTGGCTGAAGTCGTTGGCGGCTCAATGGTCACAGAAATTCTGAAGCAAAGCCTGTCTTGCATTAGAATTGGTGGCAGGCTGTTGGTGTTGGGCTACACCTACGGCGAAATGCTAGAAGTAGATACGGCCGATGTCATATACGGCCAGTGGAGCATGCTGGGCACCCGTGCATCACGACTACAGGACGTTGTTGAGGTAGCGCGGCTAGCGGAGAGTGGTCTGCTGAAGCCAGTTGTGTCCGGCCGATATCCCTTGCAAGAGGCCAATCAGGCGCTGGCAACACTGCGAGAGACGTCGCCGCTGGGTAGGCTCGTGCTGACTTCTTGAGGGGCATTAATAAGACGACAATCTGGACTTTTGAAGTTAGATAGAAATAATGGTAATTAGGAAATCAAAAAAGTAATATGTGCCAGACTGGACTGCATTAACATAGCTCCGGCAAGTCTGAGTTGTATTGCAGTGAAAATTTATGAAACTAGTTAAGCCAGAGACTGTGGTTGAACCTAGAGCTCTCGTGCTGGCCCGTAATGAATATCGAAGAACGTAACTAAGCCAGTAGGTCTAGTAGAAGTACAAGGTTCTCAAAACAGGACTGGCTTGCAGTGAAAATCCAAAATACGAAGGAGATGGGAATGGTCATAAGGAGTACTTCTAGTTTCGGTCTTGTTGGGACCGACTGGCAGCAGCGCATAGACTGGGACGACGTACGCAAATATCGGCTGGAGCGGGCCCGGCAGGCCATGAAGGATAATGGTCTGGGCGCTATTCTTGCCATGTACGATGAAAACGTGCGTTACATCACAAGCACCATTACACCAGGTTGGTGCCGGCTCAAGCCCGGTCTGAGATATGCACTACTTTGTGAAGGCGCAGAGCCAGTCCTGTTCGAGCAGGGCGACATCGGCATTCAGATCAATCGTCACTGCCCGTGGCTGCCGGTAGAGAACGTGCGATACGCATACTCCTGGATAAAAGGCGCTGTTGGCCCTGCAGGCAAGCAGCAGGTGACCAAGTTTACAAATGCCATCAAAGAGGAGATGACCAAATACGGTGTGCAGGACAGGCCTATTGGTGTGGACTTCGTCGACCTCAACATGATCACTGCTTTTGAAGAGGCTGGACTGAACTTGACTGACGGCGCCAGCCCCATGGTGTCTGCTAGGGCCATCAAGTGTGCAGGTGAGCTGGAGGCCATGAAAATCGTCGCTGCTATCTGCGACGGCTGTCACTACGCTATCTCCCAGTTCATGAAGCCAGGCATGCAGGAGCACCAGATCACTGCATTCGCCATGAACTACCTATTCAACATCCCCGGAATCGAGGACGTGGAGGACATCATCGTATCCTCTGGTCCCAACAGCTGGCCAAACTGGCGCAACTTCTCAGACCGCATTATCCAGCCAGGCGATCTTGTTATTATAGACATGGCTGCTGTGACCTGGAACGGCTACAAGAGCTGCCAGTACCGCACCTACTGCGTGGGCGGCAAGCCAACTGCTGAGCAGAAAGAGTACTACAAGATTGCCTACAACTGGCTTTACGAAGCCATTGACAAGGTAAGGCCAGGCGCGACTACCAAGGAGATCGCAGAAGTCTGGCCTACGTCTATGCAGGCATGGGGCTATCCTGAAGAGGACCAGGCTGCTGCCAACCTCTGGGGCCACGGCCTGGGTCTGGCCCAGTACGACACTCCAGTGGTGTCCCGCATCTACTCCATCGACCATCCTGTCGAGATTCAAGAGGGCATGAGCTTTGCGCTGGAGACCCAGCATGGCAAGCCCTTGCAGTGGGGTGTCCGTGTGGAAGAGATGATGATCATTACCAAAAATGGTCCTGAGATCACTACCCAGTTCCCAATCGAAGAGATTACCATAATCGATTAGTTGAACTTATAGTGCCCGCGAACGCTACGGATTACCCGGGATTACCGGCGTTCGTGGGCTCTCGTTCGTAAGTTCATAAAGGTGACGTGTGGCAGAAGAAGAACGAAAAGACATCGGTCTGGCTATTGTTGGTTGCGGTACGGTGGGACGGCTGCGTGCCACACTTGCTCGCGAATATCCTGCTGTGAAGTGGCTGGGTTTGTGCGATATCAACGAAGAGGTTGGACAGAAGTTAGCTGAAGATACCAATGCCGATTTCTTCACCGGCGACTTCCAGACGCTACTGAAGCGGCCAGAGGTAACGGCCACTATTATCGCCACCGACGAGAACTTTCACGCAGCGCCTACCCTGTTGGCCGTAGAGCAGGGACACAACCTGTTCATCGAGAAGCCACTGGCTACCGACGCTCAAGAATCCCAGGATATCTTGCGGGCCATCGAAGCCAGTGGCGTTGATGCCGTCGTCGGCTACACTCAGCGGTTTCGCAGGCGGTTTTTAGCAACCAAAGAGCGAATTCGCACCGGGCAGATCGGCGACATCACCGCGGTTGTTACCCGTGCCTTTATGAATCGTATGGCTCCGCTGGCAACTGTCCGGCGCACAGACCAACGTCAGCGACTTACTCCCATGGTAGTCTCCGGAACACACTCTTTAGACTTGTGTATGTGGTTTATGGAAGGGCAAACACCGGTCTCAGTTTATGCCAAGTCATCTGACAAGGCGTTGTCGAGCTACGGTACAAAGGACGCTACATTCGGCGTATTCACTATGGACGATGGTGCCATATGGAGCATGAATATAAGCTGGGCCTTGCCTGTCGTCTGGCCCGGTCCCGTTTACGGCCTGGAGATAGGCATTGTAGGCACAAAAGGTGTCATCGACATCGAGGACACCCATCGCGACGTCGTTATGGCATCGGAGTTTCCTCAGGGAGCGGGGTATCGGCCTGAGGGATACACGCCTGACTTTCAACGACATGTCGAGTTCATGACCAGCTATCCACCGGGCGATATGTACGATGGCGAGCTGTGGGGGCCTATGCGAGAGGAGACAGCGCAATGGTTCGCGCGGCTACACATGGGCAAAAAGACCCATCACGCAACTGCCGCGGACGGGAATCGCAATCTGATGCTTACCATGGCAATGGACCTATCTGCAGCACGCGGTGAGGAAGTCCAGCTGCCGCTGGAACCTGCCGACCTTGTTGGGCTGTGATTTCAACAATAACAAGAGGGGCTGTTGTTTTTGTGAAGCGTTCCGTGTTCCCTGCCCTTCGATAGGTCCCGATTTTGCCGAGGATGCACGATGCAATCGGCACTCAGGTCGAACGGTGTCCTAATTAGGTTTCGTGGTGAGCATGGCGAACCACAGCACTTAGACCAGATTCAAAAAACAGAATTTCCCAAAAAGAGAGGCCTCAATGGAGCAGATTAACGTAGGCGTAATCGGCACAGGCTGGTGCGGCGGTATTCGAGCAAACGCCAGCGCCGCCAGCGCTCTGGTGCAGGACCTACATATTGCAGAGATAAATCCCGAAAGGCTGGAAGAGGTTAGCTCCGAAACCCATGCTGCCAGCGCCACTACTGACTACCATGAGCTTCTCGCCCGTGTGGACGTAACTGCGATTATGATCTCTGCCACACCTGAGAGCACTCACTACCCTATCGCCAAGGACAGCCTCATGGCAGGCAAACACGTCCTGCTGGAGAAGCCGATTAGCCTGACGCTAAAAGAGGCTGATGAGCTTGTCGCGTTAGCCAAGTCCAAGAACGTGAAGTTTACCATTGGCTACTCCCAGCGCTTCAATCACAAGTACGCTTTTATACGTAAATCCCTGTTGGAGGGAACGATAGGTCGGCCCGTGAGTGCGGTTATTAGCCGTCACATTACGCGGAGCCTGGGCGACAAGATCAGCGGGCGTACTCCGCTCTCTCCCGCCGCCATGGAGGCCACTCACGACATCGACTTCGTCCTCTGGTGCATGCAGCCTGCCAAGGCCGTGCGGGTGTACGCCCAGTCAGGCTACGGTGTCATGAAAGATAAGACTGGCATGGAAGACACCATGTGGATCATGATCACTCTGGACAACGGCGTCGTCATTACCGTCGGCGCTGGCTGGACAATGCCGCCGGGTTACCCCAATTACTCTGGCACGTGGCTGGAGTTTGTGGGAACGGATGGCATGTTGATCGTGGACGACACTCACCGCGACTTCATTGTGAACACAATGAACAAGGGAATAGAGCTACCCATGTCCACCATGCCGGGCGAGTTCGTGAACCACGTTTACGCTGGGCCTATGCACCCGGAGACGATTCACTTCCTAGAGGCGGTGGCTTACGACAGAGATGTCATGGTGACGCCGGAGCACGCTCGTCAGGTGATGGAGGTATACATGGCAGCGGACCTGTCGGCGGATACTAACATCCCTGTGGAGCTGCCGATGACGGCTGAACAGATCGCCATGTCGTCGCCTGTATAGACTAGGATCAGTTGCTCTGGTTCATTGCGAGCGTGTTTGAGAGCGCTGCCATTCGAGGCTAAGGGCGAACAGTTTTTCCAGCTAAGGTTAGTAGCAAGCAGAGGTAAAGTCGGCGGTCCTTCGTACGTTCGTGGCGAGCCCGTCGAACGATATGCCTGAAATAAGCGTCTCTATCCCCTCACGGCGTCCGCAACGAAGATGTGAGACGCCTCTACCACAGCCCTACAGACAACCCCCAGTAACTCTGGAGAAGTGGCGTTTTGCGGGACGTCCTCAGGGGCGTGGAACAGGCGGAAGCTGCCAGCAAAAGACAGCAGCGGCATTTCAAGGCCTATCCATTCGCCACCTTCTCCCAGAAAGCGATCAGATTCCGACTCGAATACGAACTGGCCTGGAATGAGAGCGTGCTCTATCTCCGGAGCGATTCGCCCGACAGCTGAGGTTTTCGCGTGCCTAGTCGGAGAGAGTACCAGCGAGTTGCCCGGTCCCGGTTTGCCTGCGGCCACGCTGGCTCCCAGGTGAATGACGGCGGCAGGTTTCTCTGAAATTGTCTCCAGGTGTTTCTTGGCACCGTAGTATTCCAGTTCGTGACCCGTAGCTCCGATTACGATTACCGGATACTTCTGAGCCAAGTTTCTCGCAAGCTCAATGGCGATTGCAATTCCGGTACCACGTTCGCCAGCACAGCCGAACCAACCGCTGAGGGGTGTGGTTACGATTACAGGTCGGTCGAAGTCGCCTTCGCCAACATATCCGATAACGTTAGACGACTGGCGCTCGCTGATCTCTGCCGA
>CAJWRP010000007.1 GCA_913046025.1 uncultured Chloroflexota bacterium | reverse complement strand
GGGAGCTTACCCGGTAATAGCGGTGGGTCGAAGCCAGTGGAAACTGGACCTTGCCGAGCAGTTCGGTGCCGACATCATCATAAGCGCCCGGGACAAGGACCCTATCGAAGAGGTTCGGCAGGCTGCGGGCGGTGACGGCGCCAACGTTGTCGTAGAAGCAGTTGGCACACCAGCGACGATGCACCAGGCCCTCGCTATGACGAAACCAGGCGGTCGCATGATGGGCTTCGGAATATCTCCGCAACCCATGGACGGCCTACAACTGTTGCAAATGTACCTGAATCAGTTGACCATGATATTCCCCAGGGCAACAACGCGGGCCAACTTCTACAGGACCGTCAATCTGGTGACTTCAAAGCAGATAGACCTGGAGCCATTGCTCACGCGGGAATACGACATGAGCGACGCCGCAGAGGCGTTTCGGGCCACCGACGAGGAGCAGTCCCAAGTCCTAAGAGTGGTTGTGCGTCACTAATTCTCCGTAATTAGGCAAATCCTCACGCCAACGGCCATCTGTGCCCTGACAGCACCCCACACTTGAGGCTATGGTTACCCATTATCCTCAAGTGTTGTCCATAGCCTTCGAATAATGTCACAAATTATTCGCGGACTATAGGGTCCTGCCTAGGAGTGCTTATATGCCATCTGGCACAGACGTTGTCATCATCGGCGCGGGGGTTGCGGGTTGCACGACTGCCTGCTACCTGGCTAAAGACGGCGTGCGTGTCACCGTAGTGGAACAAGAAACCTTAGGTAACTGTGCCTCCGGCTACGCACTGGGCCTAGAATGGATTCTCAGGTACACCTCAAATCACACTTGGAGATCTGCCTCACGGACAACTATGTCGATGTCCAAAGGAAAGAGTACGAGAGATGGGTTACTGCGGGTGGTTGGCTAATTCGGATTAACAAAGAAGGCCCACGTTGGATGACAGCGTGGGCCTTTTCTATATAAGGCTAACTACGCTACCGTGAGAGAGAAATATATCCAGGCAGAAGAGGAACATGCGCCCTTTATATTGCTGGCTGGATTGCACAGTACGGAGCGAAAATTGCTGGCATAGCTGTTATTTTTGGCCTGATGCTAATTTACCCGGCCATCGTATTACTACGGGATGAATAGGGTCATCGAACCGTGTAGGAGAGAGTTACTTAGGGCATCAATGCCTGTTCCGGTTTGATCGAAGGCGCGGAGAAAGGAGGTCGGTTGATTGCCTGACGAAGGCATTGGCATGGGCTGGCGGAGGGGACAGGATTCGAACCTGCGATACCTTCCGGTATGCCTGTTTTCAAGACAGGTGCCTTCAGCCTCTCGGCCACCCCTCCGCGTTCACAGGTGCTCTCCTATTTTAGTGGTTGCCCCAGACTGCAAGCAACTGCAATTTAAGGCTGCGTTGCGCTGATTCGACGCGCAGTGTAATCTGTGTCAGCTACTCTCAATTAGGAGCGGACACAGATGAAGATCACCAGCGTAGAATGCCTGATCCTGGACGGCGACTACCCCTTCGTTAGGGTATTTACTGACGAGGGAATTACGGGTATAGGCGAGTGTTTCCGTCGACAGCCGACTGTTGTCAAAACTCTAATTGAGGACCTGCTCACGCCTGCCTTGCTGGGTAAGGACCCTACGGAGACCGAGCCTCGCTTCAAGGATATGCAGAAGGCTGGCAGTGGCCTGGAGATGGGCGGCGCTGTCTGGAGCGCTATCGCCGGGCTGGATATCGCCTTGTGGGACATCAAAGGCAAGGCGCTGAATCAGCCGATCTGGAAATTGCTGGGCGGCAAGGTACGCGACAAGGTTCGCATGTACGCCTCCTCAATGAATCGCAACATGACGCCTCTGGAGGAGGCTAA
The DNA here is from genome assembly GCA_913046025.1 of uncultured Chloroflexota bacterium. Next base: position 13,050 of record CAJWRP010000007.1, on the reverse strand, counting down.
CCGCGCGGCGCACTTTGTGGAGATGGGTTACTCCGGGTACAAACTGCACAGCGCCATTCCCGGAGCCATCGACGATCCGAGAGACGAGACCATCGCCACCGTCACAGAGGTCCGCCAGGCTGTCGGCGACGACATCGACATTCTGGTCGACGTAAACGGGTCCTTCTCTGTACATCACGGCATTGAGATCGGGAAGGGACTGGAGGCGCTGGGCGTTTTCCACTACGAGGAGCCTCGCCCTCATTACGACCTCGAGGGTCTGGCGCAGGTGGCCGACGCGCTGACCATACCCATCGCTGCGGGCGAGATGATCTATACCCTCTATGAGTATCGTGACCTTATTCTGAATGGCAGGGTGGATATCATCCAGCCGGACATCGTTAAGGCTCCCGGCTTCACGGAGTTCCAGAAGATCGCCGCCCTTTGCACTGCATTTGGTAAGCCGATTACGGTGCACAACACGCAGCCCATCCTGAGCACCGTGGCCCACCTTCACGTCTGCGCCGCGTACTCCATTATCCCCTATTCGCAAGAGTACAACATCGAGGAGATCTCGATTCGCGACCGCTGGCCTGTACTAAAGGAGCCTTTGCAGGTTAAGGATGGATTCTTGGATGTGCCCAACGGCCCCGGGCTAGGCGTGGAACTGGACGAGGCGGTTCTCAAAAAGCTATCCGCCAGCTAAATTGTTTTGCATTTTACTTGGCCGTCTGCCCTTTATGTTTTTTTATAAAGGGCAAGTGATGAAATTGGACGGAGGCTAATCCTCGGCGTTTGCTAAGCCCATGCCCTATGCATTCCCAAAAGGCAGAGGGCCTCTACTACTAATGAGGTGAGAAATTGAACGTTCTTGTTATAGGTGGGAGCCGGTTTATCGGCCTGCACCTGGTAAAGCTTCTCCACGCTCAGGGCCACGATGTGTCCGTGCTGAACCGAGGGCAGACCACCGTGGAGTTCCCCGACGGCATAACCCGATTGCAGGCGGACCGTTACGACTCTGCGCAGATCAGCTCAGCGCTGGCGGGCAAGAGCTTTGACGCCGCTTATGATATATCCGGTTACGACGTGCCCAGCCTGGAGCCGCTAATGAAAACGCTGGAGGGCAACATCGGTAGCTTCATTTTTTGCAGCACCACAGCGGTATACGCTCCCAGCGACACGTTTCTGGTATCCGAGGTCTTCCCTCTACACAGAAGCTCACCGCGAAAATACTCCACGGACAAGATTGCCTGCGAGGACTTTTTGGAAGAGGTCAGCAAGCGCAGCAACACCCCCGTGACAATCATTCGGCCGCCGTACGTTTACGGCCCGGACAACTACATCGCATCACGAGAGTTCAGCTTCTTCGCCAGACTATCCCAGGGTCGCAAGGTCATTGTGCCTGGCGACGGCCTGAACCTGCTTCACCTTGTGCACGTAGACGATCTGGCCAACGCCTTCGCGTCGGTGTTGGGCAATCAGCAGGCCGCTAACCAGACCTACACCGTCGCCAGTCCAGATATGATCACTACTGGCGGCTTCGTTCGGACGATTGCAAATGTTATGGACATGAACGTCGAGATCGTCCATGCCGATGCGACCGTGTATGACAAGCAGGGCCGACAGTTTTATCCGTACGAGCACTCGCTTAGCCAGGCGTACTCTACGGACAAGGCGCGGCGGGAGCTGGACTGGTCTCCCCAGTACCACATGCGTGACGGCCTGGAGATGACCTATCGCTGGTGGCTGGAGCAGGACTTGAGCAAAGAGACCTGGGACTTTTCTGCGGAGGACGAGTTTTTGTCCGGCAAATAGCACCAGTCAGTTATGGGAATAACTAACGCCTACACATCAATTAAAAGGAGAACAATTTGAAAAAGCGAAACATACTTAGAGAGCTACTGAACGAAGACAAGCCCAGTGTTAGTATGCACGTGCATTCCATATGGCCTGGCATGGTAGAGGTCATTGGCCTAGCGGGGACCATGGACTACATCGAGTTTTCCGGCGAGTATGCACCTTACGACCTAATGTCTCTGGAGAATTTCGGACGAGCAGTGGACCTGTTTCCAAACATGAGCTCCATGATGAAGATAGAGCAGCAGCCCCGTACATACTTGGCAGTGAGGGCAGTAGGCTCCGGCATACAGAACCTGCTGTTCGCAGACATCTGGACTGCAGACGATGCCCGGGAAGCCGTGACTGCCTCCAGAGCCGATACACCCAAAACAGGCGGCCGCGCAGGCGTGGGTATGCGACGCGATGGAGGCTACGGAGAGGCCACGCTGACCGAGTACATCGACTCGCTTGAGGACACTGTGGTGGCGCTGATGATCGAGAAGGATTCGACTGTGCAGAACCTGGAGGAGATACTGTCCATCGGCGGCATCGACATGGTGCAGTTCGGTCCGGCCGACTACTCCATGAGCATCGGCATACCAGACCAGTGGGACGACCCGCGCATCAAGAAGGCTGACCGCTACATAATCGAGACAGCCCTGAAGATGGGCATCGCGCCTCGCATTGAGCTGACCGACAGCAACGATGCCGAGGAGTACATCGAAATGGGAGTCAAGCACTTCTGCATCGGGTGGGACGTGAGTATCATCAGCGACTGGGCCAAGCAGCACGGCGCAGCGCTGGCGAATAAGCTAGGCAAATAAATTCTTAAGCTTTGAAGATTAATGGCACAAAGCCTGATGCTTTCGGCGAAGTCCAAGAAGAGAACAGGGGACACTATGGCAGAGACGACTCAAGACCGAAACATCAGGCTGGTTATCGACTACTACTACGGCAGAGTGTTCGACAAGCTCTCGCCAATCCCAACACGACGTTTTCACCCCGAGCCTCTTCCTCGTCTTTAAGCAGGCTCCCGTTTCTTTCGATTAATACGGGCGTAAACGACTCCGGCCAACATCCCCATGAGGTGGCCCTCCCAAGACACGAAGGCCCGAAGGGGCAGCACACCGAATATCAGCCCGCCATAGAAAAGCAGCACGACTATGGCAACGACTATTGAGATGAAACTCCTGTCGTACCAGCCGCGAGCCACCAGGTATCCAAAGAAACCAAATACCAGAATGCTGGCTCCAAGATGCACCCCTGTGCTGCCGATTATCCACGTGCCGAAGCCACCGAAAATAGTTACGAACACTATCAGACCGATGAGAACGGCTTTACCACGGAATGCCACAAAGCCGCCCAGGATCAGCAGTGGCAGTGTGTTGGACAGCAGGTGAGCGAACCCGGCGTGAAGCAAAGGTGCCAAGGGTATGCCAATCAATCCGTCGACCTGACGAGGCACGATGCCGAACTGGTCCAGCGAATTTCCGGTCGACCAGTCGAACACTTCCAGCACCCATATCAGCGCAACGAAGCCTATTAAAAGTACTATCGACACGCCAACAACCGCCTGCGTCTCATTAGCCTCACAACAAATTCTCGATTTCCACGGGCTCTACGTCACCCGGAAGGTCGAATGCAAACACGCGGGAGTAGAAATACAGCTCGCCATCTAGCGCTCGGCGGATATTCTCGGCTTTGCGAAAACCGTGCTGCTCGCCCTCGAAGGGTACGTACGCCACTGGCAGACCCTTCTTGCGCACAGCATCCAGCATGGCCTCGGCCTGTTGAGGAGGTACTATCTGATCGTCCAAACCTTGAAACAGAATGAGCGCACAGTCTAGCTGATCGGTGTGGTTGATGGGCGATCGCGCCTTATATAGCTCTTCCAACTCCGGGTACGGCCCGATCATCGTATCGAGGTAACGCGACTCGAACTTGTGAGTATCCTCTGCCAGCGCCGTCAGGTCGCATATGCCGTAGAGACTGGTGCCCGCCTTGAACACGTCCCGGAACGTTAACGCGGCCAGGGTTGTGTAACCGCCCGCGCTGCTGCCGCGGATAATCAGGCGATCGCCATCGACGAGGCCCTGGTCTACCAGATACTTGGCGCCGTTAACGCAGTCGTCCACGTCGACGACACCCCAATTGCCGTTGAGCCGACGCCTGTAGGCCGTCCCGTAGCCTGTGCTGCCGCCGTAGTTAACGTCCAGCACAGCGAATCCTCGGCTGGTCCAGAACTGGGTCATCATGCTCAGCGTGGAAGTCGTCGCGCCCGTCGGTCCACCGTGGCTTACAACGATGAGAGGAGGCTTCTCGCTTTCAGGCCCCAGGAAATCCTGATTGGCAGGAGGGTAGTGAAAAGCGTGCGCCGTCAGGCCACTCTCCGTTGGGAACTCGATAGACTGCGCTCGCGACATATAGCCTTCATCGACCTTCGCCTCACTGGTGCGGCGTAAGATTTCGGTAGCGCCGGATTCCAGATCGAGAAGCATCAGAGTGATCGGAATGGTAGGAGACCCTGCGGTAAAAACGACCTTGCCGGAGCCAACCTTCAGGCCCATTCGACCTATGTCGGTGAACGGCGTTGGCACGGTCTGGAGCGTTTCGGTCCGCGTGTCGAGATCGCCTACCTGCCAGGTGCCCTGCTGGTTGTAGGCGCATATGATGCGCTCCTCCGAGGCAAAGCCGTATGTGCCGACTCCCAACGACCACTGCGGCAGCCCGAACTCGGCCTCCATAGGACACATCGCTTCCACTGCGGCTTCTGCCCCTGAATCCCCAGTCCCGGCAGCCTCTAAACCACGCCCTATAGCCCTATATTTAAATAAATTCCAGAAACGCTGTGATGAGTTCGTCGAATCCACGGCGCGGTCTGACACAAAATACAGGACACCACCGGGCGACCATTCAGGTTGAAATATCGACTCATCCCTGCCGCCAGCAACCAGATGGCGATCGCCTATGCTGCCGTTGGCCAGCAGCTCAGCCGCCCATAGCTGCGTGCCGTCCCATGGCATGTTGGGGTGATTCCAGGCAAGCCACGCCAGATGCTCGCCGTCCGGACTTATGCGCGGATTCGAGAAGAAATTGTTGCCGGAGGCCAGCACACGACTGCCCCCTCCGCGCTGCAGATCTATGGAGACCAGGGTGTTCACAGGCTCTTGCCACGGCGACGTGTGGTCCTCCCGCACGCAGATCATGGCCCCGCGGCGGCGATCGATGTCGCCATCGGCGTAGCGCATGTCGGCCTCCGGCGTAAGAGGACGCGCCTCACCGCCAACCTCTTGCCGGTACAGCCGCTGGTCGTCGAAGTTGGAGAAGTACATCACACCGTTGGCCACCGCCAGCGCTCCGCCACCGTACTCATGCACACGCGTTCGCACGTTGTACGGCGCGCCAGTGACGTCCTGCGTTTTGCCATCCGGCGTGCGGCGCACAACCACGTTGCGTGCGCCGTCCGAAGGCCGCTGCTCTATCCAGTAAATGTCGTCGCCATCAATGGCCATGCCGGTGATAGATATCGAATCGGAGACGATCAACTCCGACGTTATGGGCGATTCCCAGGAGCCATAGGGCGCGGTTTGCGGTGGCATGTTCTGTCCTTTATTGTTGGTACGGAATCCTGTCCGAATTTTATGCCAGCGAGCCATAGCCTACAAGACCACAGCAGCATTCAACTGGACTCTTCAAACTGGCCGGTGCTAACCTCACGTTAAGGGGCTATCCAAAAAATGATCATTCGCGTTGAGCCTAAAAGCTGGGACATGTACACGGTGCAGATGTTCTTCAGCCAGAAACAGCCGCACGCCGAGGACTCGGATGTACGGCAATACCTGACGGACAACCATCTGGAGCCACGCCGTCAGTCTGATGTGGAGCTTGAAGGCGAGATGTTCGAGGTGCTTTCTTTCGGCGGGTGTTACCTGGGGCGTCAACGAATGCAGGCCATCGCCGACATTCAAAAGGGTTTCGTGCAACGGGAGCTACTGGCTGAGGAGATCGTCGTAATGCTTACCACAGGCACCAAAACCGAGGCACACCGTGTAGCCGCCGCCACAAACGACGCCGACCTTGAAAAGGCTGTTGGATTGCTGGTTGAACAGCTAAACGACGACTCGTCGTTCGAGACCGACGCCGAGGGCCAAAAGCAGGTGGTGCTTAATGCCGAGGACGTGCAGGCGCGGTTTCTGGGGCTGCCGTAAGAGCTTGGAGTCATGGCGAGGCTGGGGCGCCTGAGGTTTAGCCTTATTTCATCTGCCTGCTACCCCCATCCTAGCCTTCCCCCGCAGCGGGGGAAGGGACAGTTTACTATCTCTTGGCGAGATAGACGCACCGAACCGAAAACGTCATTGGCCGCTGTGCATGCCCTTTGCGCAATATGCGAAAACTACAGAAATTTTGGCATTACTTCTTTTGAAAAGAGTTCCATCGACTTCATGGCCTTCGCGTGCGAGATGCCGCCGAAGTGGAAGTTGCAGCCAAAGTACTCGATTCCCTCGTCCCGCAGCCGCTGAATCTTCGCAACGCACTGCTCCGGCGTACCGATGAATGCCCGGTTATCGTTGATGTAGTCGTAGCTCAGCGGAGCCTCGGTGCGGGTGCTACGCCAGTCATCGATGCTATACGGAACCTCGCTGCTGCCCTTGTCGAAGATGCGCCGCCACTGCATGATGTCCAGAATCCAATTGATGTGCGCCTCCGTATCCTTGCGGGCCTGCTCCTCCGTCTCCGCCACGTAGAAGTAACGGAAGAAGGGTATCTCCGACATGGGCACATTATGGCCAGCCTCTGCCGACATCTGCACGAAGCGCTTGCAGAGGTCCAACGACTGCTCTGTGTCCTGCACCACAGCAAGCATTAGCTTGTGACCTGTCGACACCGCGAACTCCAAGGTCTCCTGGGTGAATGACGCCGCGACGTACATGGGCGGGTGAGGCTTCTGCGTAACCGGCGGCACCAGATTGATCTTGTTAAGCTGGTAGAACTGGCCATCGTAGGAGAACTCCTGTGTGGTGAAGAGTCCCTCCACAATACGCACGCTCTCCTGAAAGTGCGCCTGACTCTCCTCACGGCTAACGTTGAAGCCACCGTATTCGTACCCGCCACTGCCACGACCAAAGCCAAGGTCTATCCTTCCGTTGCTAATGGCGTCGGCAGTAGCCGCATCCTCGGCCAGCCGGATGGGATTGTGCAGTGTAGGTATCAATACAGCTGTACCCAGGCGAATGCGCTTGGTGGCAGCCGCAACGCCCGCGGCCATAACCAGCGACGACGAGCCCATGCTGTAACGCGAGAAATGGTGCTCAGCAAACCAGGCGCTGTAAAATCCGAGCTGCTCGCCGTACTGAATCTGCTCAGTGGTCTCGGCCATGATTTTGGCGGGTTCGTAACCCTCCGGCCACGGCACATGAGTGAATAGTGCAAATTTCATTTTTTAGACGTCCTTACAAAAAGAAAATTAGGTATGGTAGGCAACTTATTTAGAATCGCTAGTCCGCAGGTCAAAGCACGGCGGCCTATATAACTACCGACCGGGCATTCGCCTGGTTGACCGCAACTCGTCCATCAAAGTGTCGTACTCAGCACGGTCTATAGGCAGGCTAACCATCTTGTCTCGACAGCCAGACAACGTTAAGGCCGCCACAAGTTCTTGAGAACGTAGGCCGTCCTCACCTGTGATGGCAGACTCTCGGTCCTCCAGAATGGAGCGAGCAAAGTCGTCTATTGCCGGGACATGGGTACTGGGAATCGGCTCGAAGTCGTCAAAGACCTCTGTCTGGACCTCTGGACTATTAAAGGCAACATCCTTGTTATTCTCTATGAAGTCCGTGACCGACGTGCCGATGCTGTGCAATGTGATGACCCAGTTGTCCAAAATCAGCGCGCCCTTTTCGCCCCAGATCTCGATGCGCTGCTGATTCGGAGCCTGAGCAGTGGTGCAGTGCAGCGTTCCGTGGCCGCCGCCTTCGTACTGCATGACCGCCGTGGCATAGTCCTCCACCTCGACCTTATGCCTGTGGGTGCTGAGGTGTCCGAACACAGAAGTAGGCATGCCGGTCAGCCACTGCATCATGTCAATGGCGTGGATGCCCTGATTGATGAGCACGCCTCCGCCTTCCTCGTCCCAGCGTCCCCGCCATTCCAACCGATCGTAGTAGTCCTGGCTGCGCAGCATCACGCTGGACATGCTGACCCGGTTGATTGCACCAATTGCTCCTTCTTGGATAAGCTGCTTGGCCTTTATGGCCTCGGGACGAAAACGATTGTTGAAGAGAACGCCCAGCTTGACCCCGGAAGACTTCGCCGCACTAATCATTCCATCAGCATCAGAAGGCGTCACACCCATGGGCTTCTCCGCTAGGATGTGTTTACCCGCCGCTGCCGCTTTCTGCGTGATCTCCAGATGAGACGGGTGTGGTGTGGCGATAACAATGGCATCTACCTGCGGGTCCTCCAGCACCTCGTCAAGGGTGGCGAACATGGCCACCTGCTGCTCCAAAGCCTGCTGCCGGAGAGGCTCTTGTCGGCGGGCGTTTATCCCAACCACGCGGCAACTATCCAGCTGGGCGATGGCATCTATGTGCACACGCCCGATTATTCCCGTTGAGCCAATGATGGCCAGGCCTACTTTTTCAGCCAATGGGATCTCCTGTCAGTTCATATCTATTAACGAGATGATTTAAGCTTCTGCATTATAGCGTCCCATCTATCCGGCATGTCCTGCTCCGTCATGCGCTGCACAAACCCTAGCGACAGGTAAAGGCCAATGGCGGGCAGAAGCCAGTCGTAGGTGAACAGGATTGTGAACTCGTAACCATAACCAGCCAGATGCATAGGAACAGCGGTACACACGACACGGCCCAACCCTCGCCATTTATGGTCAGTATGATTTACGACAAAATCTAATCTGCCAACACCTGCGTCGCCTTCCTACACAAAAGCGAATATCTCAGCGACAATGCCACTATCGTTGATAACCACATAAAAACCTTCTTTGCACTCGGGACCTTCGATGTAGCCTTCGAACCTCCCCATACTCCATTTAGAAAAGTCGCCATGCAAGAGTAATTCAACCCACTGAGGGCCATCTCCTGCCTGGTATTGGCGAATACTGTAGCCTGGCGGCAATGAGGCATCGGGAAGTGACAGGACATAATCCCGTCCCAACAACATGCCGAGTTGCTCTGTGTGACCACTCATGAAAAACGAGTCTAACAAGGGACGCAAGTCTGGTCAAAACAACACATGCCGTGTCGGCCAAGTGGTTTCGCGCGACAATTTGCTATTATTTCGCAGTCACACTGCTAGACATTATTCCAGACTTAAAGGACACAGCTATGAATGTAAAATTGATCGTTAGTGGTTTTGACCATGCTGCCCTGCTGGTACGGGACCTTGATAGGTCGAAAAGATGGTACTCGAATTATTTTGCCTTTAATGCATTAGGCCCCAATTCCGCGCCATCCAATCCTTACATCGGCAACGCCACGACCAAGCTCGCCTTCCAGGAGGCCAACGAGGAGCGGACCTACGTAACTCCGGTGAACCAGGGCCTCCCACATCGCTTTCGGAACAGACGCCGAAATAGGCTTCGAATTACTGGTCCACTCGGACTGCCAGTCTCTCTACTTCAGCGACTCAGACAGATATCTTTTGGAAGTCACAACATACGAAGTCGACCGGCTACGCTGAGCAAGATTTGACTGATAGTAATGTCATACTAGAGTCAGGCTCCTTGTGGACTGCCATTGTGAATCGCACGAGGCGGTCGCTTGATGTCGGCGCTCTACGTCCCATTGAAACAGAGCAGGAGATAATTGTTGATGGCGGAATAAGCTTCGACGTGCGCGTGATATCCAGCCTTGCCCGTAAGGCCCACGAGGACAATCCCGAGGTCCCCCCGCCGGACTTCAATCCATTTTTGCCTTATGACGAGGACCTATTCGTCGCCAACATATCGGAGAATCACGTCGGGATTTTGAACAAGTACCCTGTATTGGATAACCATCTGCTTATTGTGACTCGCAGCTTCGAAGAACAGACCTCTCTGTTAACGGAACAGGACTTCCAGGCGATGTGGGTCTGCATGCAGGAGTTCGACGGACTGGCATTCTACAACGCGGGGGAGGTTGCAGGGGCCAGCCAGCGCCACAAGCACATTCAGATAGTACCGCTGCCGCTCACTTCCGATGGGCAGGCAACACCTGTTGAAAGTGCCATCGCCGGTGCTGACTTATCGAACGGGGTAGGCAGATCAAACATGCTGCCCTTCGCTCACGCCATAGTCAGACTTGACGACGTTTACACACTGCCTATCATGAACGCCGCGTCCTCACTGCTAGACCACTACCGCTCAATGCTTCGTTCGCTTAACCTGATGGATTCGAGATACAATTCGAAAAACTACAATCTTGTGACCACTCGCGGATGGATGATGCTGGTTCCACGCAGCCGCGAATGTTTCGAAGGCATCTCGATCAACGCGCTGGGCTTCGCAGGAGATCTGCTAGTTATGGACCGCGACCAGCTATCCACTTTACGAGAACACGGGCCGCTGGCCGCGTTGAAGGCGGTGGGCATATAAGGCAACCATACTGAAGCCTTGCGACCGAGAATGTCCTATCATGCCACTAAGAGTGACATTCTGAGGCTTCCGAAAATCGACGCATGCCCTCGGCTCAAAACCTTTTGCACCTCTTACCCCCTCTTAGTCTTATGCCAATTTTTTAAAAAGCCCTAAGAGTGCGCTCCGGCGATTCCAGGTGGGACGCCGCCGGGACGGTTCAGGTGAGACTGCGCCTCGCGGGTGGCCGATAGTGGTCCGGTGGCGGTGTGATAACGAGGCCCAGCTACCATCAGTTGTTCAGCAGGGAAGCGAGTGATGACCTCGGCACCCGTGGCCGTGACCACCACCTCTTCTTCGATGCGGGCTGCCGACCAGCCGTCAGCCGACGGCCAGAAGGTCTCCAGCGCGAAGACCATGTTCTCTTCAATGGGCTGCGGATTATCCAGCGACACCAGACGGCTGAAGATAGGCTTCTCCCAAATAGATAGCCCAACACCATGACCGTACTGCAGAGCGAATGCGGCCTCCTCGTTTTCGAACCCAAACTCCTGCGCCTTGGGCCAGTCCTTCACGATGTCGGCGGTGGTGATGCCCGGCTTCACCTTGTCGATAGAGATATCCAGTATCTCGCGGCACTTCTTGTATGCGTCGATTTGAGACTGCGATGCACTGCCAATGACCATAGTGCGATAGTAGCAGGTGCGATATCCCATGTAGCTGTGAAGGATATCGAAGTAGACCGGATCACCCTGTCGCAGCAGACGGTCGCTGTAGTTGTGCGGGTGTGGATTTGTGCGCTCGCCGGAGATGGCGTTTACGCCCTCCACATGCTCAGAACCTAGCTCGTACAGGATCTTGTTGGCCAGGGCCACGGCGTCGTTCTCTCGCACGCCGGCACGCAACATCATGTACAACTCGTCGTAGACAGCGTCCACCATTCCGCATGCCATGTTCAGCAGCGTGATCTCGTCGTCGGTCTTGACGCGCCGCGCCTCCAGCATGAGCTGCTGCCCGTCCACAACGTTCAGGCCTTCGGCTTGCAGAGCAAATAGCACCGTGGGCTCCACGATATCCACGCCAAGCGGCTCGTCCTTCAGCCCTCGCAGCTCCAACTCAACACGTATCTTCTTGGCAACATCTGCGGCGAGACCTGCGCCCTCGGGAGTTGCGCCGCGCAGGGTGGAGATGCCAGCACGGGAGCGGTCGCCCAGCCAGGGGCAATACAACTGGTGATGCCTGGCAGCAGAACCGAAGTCCCACAGGATTGGCTCATCGTCCTGGGGCAACAGGGCATAGCGCACCAGCTTGTCCATTGCCCATGTGCCTATGATTGTTGCCGTCAGGTAGCGGATGTTGTTCATATCGAAGGTCAGTAGCGCGCCCATGTCAGACTTCTTCAAAAGGGCCTTGGCTTTGTCCAGTCGCTGAGTGCGCAGCCTCTCGTAGTCGATGCGCTCTTCCCAGTCCACACCCATCGTGCCAAATGTCTTCAGTGCCACAGCATTCCTCCTGTATCGTCCATTAATTTCAGTGTGATTTACGGATGACATCGTACTGTAACGGAGCATGCTTTACCAAGAGCAGAGCTTGCTTTTCCGAGAAGTAGGCCGTTTGAAAGCCAGCGCTCAAACTCTGATACCATCCCACGCATGTTCCATACAGCAATTGAAAACGTAAACGTAATTGACGGACAGGGCAGCCTGATTGCCAACGCCACGGTGCGGGTTGGAGACAGTATCATCCAAGAGGTCTCAACTGCCGCAGACCTGAAACCGTCAGCGCAAAATTACGAAATAATTGACGGCAGGGGCAGATGGTTAATGCCAGGTCTTGTGAACTGCCACGATCACCTGTTGAACAAGAGCCTGCGGACCATCGCCGACGGCAGCACCGACGCAACAGCCGTTAAGGCGTGGCGCATGCAAATGTTCTTGAGCTCTCCGGGATACCTGGCCTTAGAGTGTGCCAAGAACGCCCAGTGGGAACTAAAGCAGGGCGTCACGACTATTCGCGAGCTTGGTGGTCCGGCAGTGCCGGACCAGGTCTCACCGCCCTACACTAACGTCGATCTCCGCGATGCCATAGCCAGCGGACTAAAGGGACCTCGGATACTGGCATGTCGGCTGGCCATAACCATGACCGGCGGACACGGCCACCCCTGGTACGGCATACGCGAGGCCGACGGTACCGAAGAGGTCCGCAAGGCGGTGAGAGAGCAGCTCAAGGGTGGCGCCGACGTAATCAAGATCATGAGTAGCGCAGGCACAGCCAACTACCCTCACGAACACCCGGGCATGACGGAGTTCACAGTCGAAGAGCTGAGCGTTGCTGTAGAAGAGGCCCATCGCCGGGAGACGCCGGTAACCACACATGCCATGTCTGACGAGGCCGTTCGTAATGCCTTAAAGGCTGGAATAGACACTATTGAACACGGCTTCCTGATAAACGATGAGACGGCCAAGATGATGGCGGAAGCTGGCGCATCTTTCGTGCCCACAGCGACAGTTTGCAAACGTATCGCCACATCGGGAAGCGGGCCAATGGCTGAGCTTTTCGGCAAAGCGTTGCCCGGTTATGAAGAGCGAGTCATCAGGGCGGTAGAGATGGGCATTCCCGTAGGTGTGGGCACCGACAGCCGCCACACCATGCTGGAGGAGATG
>CAJWRP010000006.1 GCA_913046025.1 uncultured Chloroflexota bacterium | reverse complement strand
ATTAGAATCCACCTAAGTAGAAGGCTATGAATAGTAATAGAACAATGGATAGAGAAAAAATAAGAAAAGATCGTGCCAAAAGAGCCGTCGAACTTGCCATGGGTAACAGATGGGAAGACGCGATAGCCATGAACCAGTCGGTTCTCAAGGATTTTCCAGAAGACCTTGAGGCATTCAATAGGCTGGGCAAGGCGTTTAGCGAAGCCGGCCGAAACAGCGACGCAATAGAGTCCTTTGAAAAGGCTTTGGCGCTGTCTCCCCACAACGGCATCGCACGCAAGAACCTAGACAGGCTTTCCCGGTTGCGTGATGATGAGGAGTCGGTAACTGTCTCCATAGCCGGTTCAAAGTCGGTAAATCGAGTCTTCATCGAGGAGAGCGGGAAATCCGGAGTAACGTCGCTACTAAACCTCGCGATGCCCAAAGTGCTGGTCAAGCTAGCCCCGGGACACATTGTGCAGTTGAAGATAGACGGCAACAAACTGAATGTGGAGAACTCCGCCGGCGATCCTATAGGAAGAGTCGAGCCCAAGCTAGCATCCCGGCTGGTCCGACTTATAAATGGTGGCAACGAGTACGAAGCGACAGTTACCAGCACCAGCGTGCAGGACCTGAGCGTCATGATCAGGGAATCGTACAAGCATCCGTTGCAGGCCAACATAGTGTCCTTCCCATCACGAAGTGGAGGAGACTATCGGGTCTATCTGCCCAGCGCGGGATTGACCTACGAAGATAACGAACCTGATAGCGAGGCCCTTTCAGGCCCCATGAATAAGGACTGGTCGGACGATGACACGGAGCCTGGAGACGATGAGGCATTTACACCTGTTTTCAATCGCATAATCAATTCCGGCGATGACAACTCTGACGACAGCTATTAGTAAAGTCAGGCTAACCCTGGTTTGAAAAGAAAAGAGGCGGGAAACTAACCCGCCTCTTTTTATTGAACGTTAGGTGGAAGTTGTTTGTTCATCTCTAGCCCTACTCCGTAGCCGTCTCATCGGCCTCCTGCGATGCCAATGGCCGCTCGCGATAGTAGAGGCCCCACCGCTGCATCAATTCCTTCACGTCGGGACTGTTCAGCTCGACCAGCTGCCTGAAGAAGCCAGCCATGGCGTGGGCATGTAGCAACTCCTCTGAGCAGACCCAACTGGACTCGCTGGGCACAACATAAAGAAGACCGTTCTGGTGTTTGCACTGTATCTCCAGACGCTTGCCGCCAGTGTCCTGCTTGAGCGTCAGTCCGAATTCCAGCATTTTTGTCCTCTTTCAACACGATTCATCTTCACCTAAACAACCAGATTATATCAGACACATCGTCGAAGCCTGGTCACATGGCAGGCTGTATGTTGACGGTGATTCCAGGGTTGATGTAATCTCTGAATCACCTGCCTTTAGTAAGGCACCTATCATATATTTTCGTATTAGCAAGGAGGCATCATGGCACCTCATTTCCAGGACGACAGCATCACCATATACAAGCTGGTGTGTGGGCCCTACAGCAACAACTCGTACCTTTTGGTCTGCCCAGAGACCAACGACAGCATTCTCATTGACACGCCGGCCGAGCCCGATAAGATGATCGAGCTTGCCAAAGGCACCAACGTAAAGGCTATTCTGATAACTCATAACCACCAGGACCATCTGCTGGGCTTCGACGATGTAACCTCGGCTATCGACGCCCCAGTCGGCATAGGCGAAAACGATGCAAGCGCGCTAGACTCGCCTCCGGCCATGCTGCTGAAGGATGGCGACGAGATCAAAGCAGGGACCATTACACTTCGCGCCATATTCACCCCTGGCCACACGGACGGCTCCACGTGCCTGTTAACCGGCGATCATCTATTCACAGGCGATACTTTGTTCCCAGGTGGACCAGGGAAAACTAGATCACCTGAACATTTGAAACAAATCATCGAGAGTATAACTACCAAACTATTTTCTCTGGGCGACCAAGTATATCTATATCCGGGACACGGCGACGACGGCAGCTTGAGGAGTTCCAAAGATGAGTACGTCGTCTACGCATCCAAAGATCATCCTGCAGACCAGAGCGGCGACGTAGCCTGGCTTAACTCGTAATTCTGGGGCCAATAATATGCCAGCATGGCCGACTCTGTTAAACTTACAGCAGTATGAACCAGCCTGAGTCGGACCAATGTTTCCAGCAACCGGACCGCGAACGGGTTCTGGCTCTCGTCCCCTGGAAAATACGGGACGTGGCCATAGCATCTGCAATTCCATTTGGGTTCATCATAATCGCCCTGGTTGCAGGTCTCGTTGTTGATGTTGGAGACGCGGTTGAAGCAGATGCCACCATTCCGCCCTGGGCGATATTTATATTCCAGGCTGTGCTGTTAGGTCTGGCCTGGTTTTTCGGCATAAGAAAGTACAATGTCCCGTGGAGTACACTAGGGTTGCGTCCTTCCAAAGGCAGGTGGGGGCCTTTGCTTCCTTGGGCTGCATTACTGGCCAGCCTGGCCGTGACACTGGTCTATGCCCAAATCGTCACATTAATCGGGGCCGACTTTCTCGAACCAAGGCAGGAGATTGGCGCAGCCCTAGGAGAAGGTAGAACTCTAATACTAAACACCTTGGTGATCGGTGTATGGGGCCCGTTCACCGAGGAAATATTCTTCCGCGGATTCGTCCTAGCCGCGATGTTACCGGTCATGGGACCAATAAAAGCAATGATTCTAAGCGCTGGAATATTTGCGTTTGCCCATTTCGATATTGGAATACTGATTCCCATCTTCGTCACGGGATTGCTTCTTGCATGGCTTTACATAAAAACTAAATCGCTGTGGCCTCCAATAACGGCCCATGCGGCACAGAATCTGCTTGCGTTGGCATTAAGCACGCAGGCTTTAAAGTGATGAGCAGAACTATGTCAAACCGAATAGACAAAAAGCTAAAGGCGATTAAGGACGCAGGCCAAAGGGCGTTGGTGCCCTTCATCACGGTAGGCTTTCCAGACATAGATACTTCACAGGAGCTGGCCAAGGCCGTCCTGGAGTCCGGTGCAGATATGTTGGAGCTGGGCGTGCCATTCAGTGACCCAGTGGCGGAAGGGCCAACCATCCAGATGACCAGCTTCCGTGCGATAGAGAAGGGCGCAAACCTGAACGCCGCGTTGAACGTAGTTCGGAATTTACGGGCCGACGGCGTAACCGCTCCCCTGATTTTCATGGGGTACCTGAATCCGTATCTTCACCACGGCATGGAGAAGTTCTCGCAGGATGCGTCAGATGCTGGACTGGACGGAATGATCATCCCAGACTTGCCTCCAGAAGAGGCTGCACCATATGCTGAAGTGCTGGAAAAACATGGCATGTATCTTATTCCCTTGCTGGCGCCCACAAGCACCGCGGAACGCATAGCACAGGCTTGCAAACAGGCCAAGGGCTTTATATACTGCGTGAGCGTTACGGGTGTCACTGGTGCCCGTCAGAACACGTCGGAAAGAGTCTCCGACCTGGTAAAGGCCATACGTAAGCAGACTGAGTTACCTATTCTGGTGGGCTTCGGCGTATCAACCCGTGAGCACGTGGATATCATAGGAGAGTTTGCCGACGGAGCAATCGTAGGAAGCGCTCTTTTGAACGCCATTGATGCATCACCTCCCGGCAACGAAGTGGAAGCCGCCAGAGCGTTCGTGAGAAACTTGAAAGGAACAGATCAGCAGGGGATAACAGCAGCTATATGACAAAGGTCAGGGGCATTCGCGGAGCCACAACCGCAAATACTAACACCAGAGATGACGTTCTTGGCGCAACCAAAGCGTTGCTGGAAGAGCTCATAGAGGCCAACAACATCGATCCCGACGATGTAGCAGCAGCTTTTTTTACAACAACACCTGACTTGAATGCTGAGTTTCCCGCCGCCGCCGCACGTCTAATGGGCTGGACCTACGTTGCCCTTATGGGTGCCAGCGAAATCGATGTTCCTGATGCACCACCCCTGTGTGTACGAGTGCTCATCCTCATCAATACAGACAAGCCAGCTAGCGAAATCACGAATATCTACCAGCGTGGTGCCGAGCACCTCAGGTCCAGAGGCGTCGAAAAGTAATTTTTGTATATAAGTCTAATTAAGTCTATTACAGCCTGACTCTCGCCTTACTGCCTCCAATGCTTCTCTAAGACGCCTACCCTTTGCGTCGATCCACTCCTATTATAAAGTCACGTCAACCCTGTCGTTGGCTATTACGTCTTTGCCCCTACACTTTTATCGCAATTAAGGCGTAGGTTTCATGATCGTAGTAACGGCTCACCATTCCGCCCATGAGAATGTGGAAAGCGTTGTGTCTCACATACGGGAGCGCGGACTAAGTGCGCAACTAAACGAGGGTGTTGAGCGCACGGTCATAGGCCTGATGAGTGAAGATTACGAAGAGCTACAGGACGAGCTGGCTATCATGCCCGGCGTCATAGAGGACTTCCGGATATCCAAGCCCTACAAACTAGCCAGCCGGGAATTTCACGACACCGACACCATCGTCCACATTGGCGAGTCGAGGGTGACTATTGGTGCGGGCCACTTCACCGTGTTCGCGCGGCCATGCGCGAGGGAAATCGAAAAGCAGACCGTGGCAATGGCCAAAGCCGTGAAAAAACGGGAGCCAGGGTACTGGTGTCGCGTTCAAGCCACAGACGTCTCCCTACAGCTTCAAAGGGTAACCACCAGGTTATCCTCACCGGACGCGGCATCCGAACCTTTGAGACTTCACTCGCACAATACCTTCGACCTGAATGCAATCCCTGCAGTGCACAGCCTGAGCAACCTGCTGATCGTGGCGGACCCCAGCCATTCCACCAGGTGGTCCTTCATGGTGAAACCCATGGCCATGGCAGCCACAGCGGCTGGAGCTGACGGCCTCATAATATAGGTGTATCCCAATCCACACTTGGCCAAGCGTGACGGCACCCAGTCGTTGACCTTCTACAGCTTCAGCGGAGTGATGGGAAGTGTAAGCGCCATTCGCGAAACGGTAGCGGCCAGCAACTAATGCAGTTGCCTCATGCTGCTCAGTGGCCTCAGCCTGCCTAAGTGCCGTCCGAAAGACCCCAAATAACTCCTGTTCTTCGACTAGGCCGCGCCGACAAATTGCTCCAGGACCTGGTGCACGTAACATAAAGTTCTTACCGAAAGCATAAAACTATTACGGCATCATTCCTCACCCTTTCTCACAAGCCGGAGCCTCTTTGAACAGCCTGGTGTATAATCGCGTCCGTATGAATTAGGTCTCAACTAAGACCGATCAACCATTAGAAAAGCGACCAGCTTCGCACTTAAATCCCCCTACGGAGGAACACATATGACGGGCGCTGACCTTATCGCACAGATTCTTAAACAGGAGGGTATCGACTTCATGGGAATCATACCCTTCAACTCGCTGGAAGAGGCCGCCGCCAAGGCAGGCATCCGACCCTTGATCTTCCGGCAGGAGCGCGTCGGCGTGAACATGGTCGACGGCTACACCCGTGTCACCAATGGCAAGCGCACGGGTGTGTTCTCCATGCAGGCCGGGCCGGGCGCAGAGAACGCCTTCGCTGGCATAGCTCACGCCTACGCAGATTCCGTGCCAATTCTGCTGCTACCAGCGGCGGCTCCCCGTATCCGAACGGGAGTCCACCCGACCTTCAGCCCAAGCAGGACTTACGAAGGCGTAACCAAATGGGCTGGCCGCCTGGATATGCCTGAACGCATCGTCCACGACATGCGTCGTGCTTTCAGTCAAATTCGCATGGGCCGACCCGGCCCAGTTCTGCTGGAAATTCCCACTGACCTACTGCGTAGCGAGATACCGGAAAAGGACTACAAGTATCTTCCCGTCAAGCAGTATCGCTCCGCTGGAGACTCTCAGGACATCAAGGATGCTGCCAAGATTCTGTTGTCAGCCAACCGCCCGATTATTCAAGCAGGACAGGGGATTCTTTACGCTGAGGCTTGGGACGAACTTTTGGAGCTTGCAGAGCTGACGCAGACGCCCGTAATGACATCAATGGCCGGCAAGAGCGTATTCCCTGAGGAGCACGAGCTGTCTCTGGGAACCAGGTCCAGCACCACCACTGGTATGGTGGTGCACTTCATGGATCACGCTGACGTTATCTTCGGTGTGGGCTGCAGTTTTACCCGCATTCACTACGGAGCCGACCTATTCGACGACAAAATCTTGGTGCATATCACGAACGATCCAAACGACATCAACAAAGATTACACAACCGATCAGGCGGTTATTGGCGATGCAAAACTCGTGCTCAGGCAGATCATTGACGAGGTGAAGGCAACGCTGGAGGCGCAAGGACGAGAGAACGCGGACAGGCCAGACTTTGCCAGCGAGATCAAGTCCGTAAAAGAGGAATGGATGAAGGAGTGGACGCCCCGACTTACCTCCGACACCACGCCGATCAACCCCTACAGGGCGATCAACGACCTGATGAAGGCGGTGGACCGAAGCAACACTATCGTCGTGCACGACTCCGGTAGTCCTCGCGACCAGATGATGCCCTTCTACGAGACGGTCTCGCCAAGAGGGTTTATTGGCTGGGGCAAGTCTACCCAGTTGGGGTACAGCCTGGGAGTGGCCATGGGCGCCAAGATGGCAGAGCCGGACAAGCTGGCCATTGCTGTCATTGGAGACTATGGCTTCGGCATGGTGGGCATGGACATAGAGACTGCCGTTCGCGAAAACATTCCCATCTTGACGATCATTCTGAATAACTCAACCATGGGAATATACACGGCGAACCGCTTCCCCACTGCCCACGAGCTTTACGGCACCAAGACCACGGGCGGTGATTTCGTGAAGATGGCCGAGTCTATGGACTGCTACAGCGAGCGTGTCCACAACCCTAGCGATATCATCGCAGCAATTCAACGGTGCGCAGAGGTTACGAGAACAGGCCAGCCAGCACTGCTGGAGATTGTCACTGACGGCACCGTGCAGGAGATGTCTTACCGCGGATTTTAGGTTTCGGTGGTGAAAAGTGTATAATCCGCCGGATGCTTGGATTCATTACACACGCCCCTAAGTCGCGCCGAACGCTGTATTTCGGCTCGATCATGCACATCTGGAGCGACCTCTATTTCGCGCTGCTTTACCCGCTGGTAATACTCATGCAGGAGGACATGGACTTGTCCTTCACGGAGATAGGTATTCTGCGGTCCGTTTTCAGCGGGGCATCGGGTGTGCTGCAGATACCAGCCGGTTTCATGGCAGAGGGTATCGGCGAGTTCTGGCTACTGCTAGGCGGCAATGTCTGGGTCTCTCTCGGCCTAATAGGCATGGCCCTCTCTCCAATGTTCATTATTCTGCTAATCACTAGCTTTCTCGGCGGGCTAGGCGGCGGCTTTCAGCATCCTCTGGCCTCCAGCATGGTCTCACGGGCCTACGACGACAAAGGCAGATCCACTGCAGTCGGCACAGTGAATTTCGCCGGTGACATAGGCAAGATGATTGCACCGCCCCTTGTTGCTGGTGCGGTTGCCATTAGTTTGGGCTGGCGAGACATACTCTGGGTCGTCGCACTGATGGGACTGGTATTCATGGCCTTCTCCGTCCTAACGCGGCGCAGCGTAGATCTAGAGAAGCCTGTAAAGCCCACTGCCGAAGAAATCAAAAACGATACCAACGATACCCGACAAAAAGGCTTCATCGCCTTAAGCGGCATTGGCTTCTTAGACGCTATGGCACGCACGGCGTCTCTGACGTTCATACCTTTCGTACTTATAGCAAAAGACCTGACGACCGCAGAAGCCCTGAACATGCTGTTCTTCATCTTCTTGGGCGGTGGCTTTGGTAAATTCGCCGTGGGCTACCTGGGAGAGCACTATTCCACTGTAAGTCTAATCTGGGCGACGAAGGGCCTGACTGCGATACTGCTGGTGGTTTCTATATACGCGCCGCCAGTAGCCATGATCCCTCTTATGATTGCCCTGGGTATTGGACTTAATGGCACCTCATCCATTCTGTATGCCACTGTGGCCGAGTACGTGCCATCAACCCGCAGAGCGCGCTACTACGGTTTCTACTACACAACCAACGAGATAGGGACGATTCTGGCGCCTATAACCTATGGCATCATTGCCGACTACTTTAGCCTCAATACCACTATGACTGTGATGGGCATCGTAACGGCGGCCATCTTGCCCGCCAGCCTGACTCTGAAGCGGTACGGAAAGCCCCGAACTATCTAGATCCAAATACGGCGGAGCTTCCTATTCCGATGACCGCCAATGTTGACACGCACGCCCCTGAAGCAGGTTTGGCTATTTTCTTCGGCTTGCTTATACCACTGACTCTCCCGCCGCGAGGATGGCATCTAATGTCAGTCATCGTTCGCCTCTTGAGTATGCCCTGTTGCAACTTGGAATAAGAGCTCTCCAAGGCTTAGTAATGCATGCCACGAGTTTGTTCATTGTATGTTTTATGGAAGTCCAATGGAACGTCTGTTATACTCAATCAACTAATTAAAATGCATATTACTTTACAGATTACTACTGAAGCCCAGAGCTACGAATAGACCATACATGCAGATAGAGCAGGAGCTAGCTCAGATTACTCCGGAAGACGACTCGGTACTAACCGTTGGCGTCTTTGACGGCGTGCACAGGGGCCATCAGCAATTACTAAGCGCCGTTACAAGTGAGGCCTTTTCCAAAGGCTACGTCCCTGGCGTTCTGACCTTCCGCAACCATCCAGACTCCATCTTCCGTGCCGACTTTCGCCCTCAATACATCACCAGTCTTGAAAAGCGCGTCAAACTCATCAAGGGCTGTGGAGTTAGCTTTGTGGTACCCGTCACCTTTGACCAGGAGGTAGCGCATCTGCGCGCCGAGGACTTTGCCCGATTACTGCAAGAGAAGCTTCGAATGAAGAGCCTCATTATTGGTCCGGACTTTGCAATGGGCCACAATCGTGAAGGCAATATCGAAAAGCTGACTGCACTGGGTGCCCAAATGGGATTTGCCGTTCAGGAAGTAGACCTTATGGTGAACAATGGAAAGGCCGTACGAAGCACCCACATACGGCAAGCTATTGTATCTGGCGACATAGCTATGGCTACCACCATGCTGGGGCGATACTTCTCGCTGGTGGGCGATGTCGCTCATGGAGACAAAAGAGGTCGCGAGTTAGGATTTCCAACGGCGAACCTACAAGTGTCACACGACATGGCTGTACCTGCGGACGGAATATACGCAACCTTTGCTTACGTTGATGGCCAGCGCCACATGGCGGCAACCAGTATTGGCACCAGGCCCACATTTGGTGGCGTGGACCGCACCATAGAGGCGTTCTTACTGGAATTTGACAGTGACCTGTATAATATGCCAGTCCGTTTGGAGTTCATCCAGAGACTACGCGACGAACTGAAATTTGACGACGTGGAGGCACTCCTGGCCCAGATGAACATTGACGTACAACAAACAAGGGAGATCCTTCAGGCTCTCTAGCCTTTTCTCGAAGCCTACTGATAAATATGCACCAGCAAAGAGAAGCAGACTCCCTGCCAACAACAGACAATATGACCCCTGCGGACGCTTCCGAGCAATTGGAAGAAACGCAGGGTCCTTTTGGCAGCCTCGATCTTCAGGGACGGCGGATAGCCGCAGAGAACGCCACATACGCTGAGATAGGGCGTATCATAAGCTCGTCTCCGGACATCCAAGAGGTCTACCAGGGCTTCGCAGAGGAGGTCCGCAGACTAATCCCCTTTGATCGACTCGTCATCAGCAGCGTCGACCTTGAGTCGGCAACAATGGCCACGCTGTATTACGCTGGCGTGCCGATCCCCGATTGGACTCCCGGCAAGCGAATTCCCATGTCGGACTCCCCGACAGGTTGGGTGGCCAAAAGAGGTAGAGGCCTGGTTCTCGGCGGTGAAGAGCTAAAGCGACGATTTCCCAGCCAAGCACCGAGTCTTGCCAGAGGCCTCAACTGGTTGGTGGCAGTCCCTCTTATCTCCAAAAACGAGGTCATTGGCTCCATCCACTTCAGGTCTAAGTCGAAAAACGGCTACTGCGAGAACGACCTGGAAATCGCGGGTCGGGTGGCATCCCAGATAGCAGGAACTGTAGCCAATGCCCGCTTATACGCCAAGCAGGTGCAGACACAAAAAGCCCTCGAAGCCAGCGTTGAAGAGGCCAAGCGGCTAGCACAAGAGAACGCGCTGATTGCTGATATTGGTCGCATAATATCCTCCTCTCTGAATATCAACGAAGTGTACGAAGGCTTCGCAGAAGCGGTGCGAAAGCTAATACAACTGGACCGCATAGCTATCAGCATTCTCAATCGAAAAGACGAGACGCTCACCAACACTTATGTATTCGGCTCAGAAGTGGAAGGACGCGGCCTGAACGACGCCTTTTCCTATAGAGGTAGCCCTATTGAAGAAGCGCTACGGAGTCGTTCCAACGTGCTAGCGCAAGGAACCGAGGCAGAGCTAAAGGAGCGATATCCCGCAATCGCCATCTCTGGCACTCGCTCCATAATTATGGCCCCGTTAATGCACAAAAATGAAATCGTTGGTTTCTTCAGTGTGCGCTCCGTCAAACTGAACGCCTACACGCAGCGGGATGTAAATCTGGTGGCACAGGTGGCGGCCCAAATAGCACCCGCCATTGTAAATTCTCAGATGTATGCGGAGCAGAGCCGATTGGCTTCGTTCCCCATGCACAACCCAAATCCAATAATCGAGACGAACCTGGATGGCGAGATAACGTACTGCAATCAGGAAGCGGATGTTCAGTTCCCTGACCTGCGAGAGCTTGGACCTGAACATCCCATTATTGCCGACCTCACTCTTGCCATCTCAGAGTTATGGCCTGGAGAACGGGAATTCCTGTCACGAGATGTTCAGGTTGGCGACAAGACATATCAGCAGCGCGTTCTCTACCTACCACAGGGTAGGCAGATTCGCATCTACTCCAGTGACATTACTCCCAGGACGCGAGCACAGGATGAGCTGAGCCAAAAAGCAGGGCTAATAGCCCGGGCTAATTCCGAGTTGCAAGAGCTTGCTCACATCGCCTCACATGACCTTCAGGAGCCCTTGGGAGCGATAGCTGGCTTCGCACAGCTGCTATCAGAACGCTATCAGGACAAGTTGGACGAGACCGCTCACGAGTTTATCGGTTATGTCCTAGACGGTAGCAGCCAGATGCAGATCATCCTGAACGGACTGCTGGACTACTCTCGTGTCTGCTCCGAAGGAAACGAACTAGAGTCGATCGATTGCTCCACGGTGGCGCAACAGGCGATATCCAACCTACAGTCTCAGATACAGGAACACGATGCATTCGTTACCTGCGATAGGTTGCCCCATGTTAACGGCAACCGGGTCCACCTGGTGCAACTTTTCCAAAACCTGATCGACAACGCCATCAAATTCCATGGCAATGAGCGACCCCGCGTTCATGTGTCCTGCACAAGTGAAAACGATGCCTGGAAGATTTCCGTGGCCGACAACGGTATCGGTATCGCCCAGCAGCACCACGAGCGAATAATGGGAATGTTCAAGCGCTCTCATGGCCGGGAGGACTTCCCAGGCATCGGCATGGGTCTGGCGTTTTGCAACAAGATCGCGGACAGACATGGCGGCAGGATTTGGGTCGACTCGGAACTCGGCAAAGGTGCTACGTTTAACTTCACGCTACCCGTCACAACAGCCTAACGAAACATTTGACAATTAGCTTCCTAGAACGCCCATACTCCGTTTGCGACGCTACCTATGTTAATTGGTTCGCAAACTCCCTTTACCGTTAGACTATACCCAAAATACTGAAGGCCTAATTAATGGACGTAACAGACAGCAAAACAATGGACCGCCTG
This sequence comes from uncultured Chloroflexota bacterium, assembly GCA_913046025.1. The sequence continues at coordinate 3,210 of CAJWRP010000006.1, read as the reverse complement.
TTAAAGCGAGGCGTAACGGAAATCATAGTAGAGTCAGAATTCATCGAGCTACTGAAGGGTGATCGACCACTGCGTCTCAAGATGGGATTCGACCCCAGCGCGCCAGACATACACTTGGGACACGCTGTTGGACTGCGAAAACTACGCCAGCTTCAAGACCTAGGTCACAAGGTTGTTTTAATAGTCGGAGATTGGACGGCACAGATTGGAGACCCCAGCGGTAGAGCCGCGACACGCCCCATGCTGACAATTGACCAGGTACACGAAAACGCCGAAACCTACATGAAGCAGTTCTTTAAAATCATCGACCGCGACAGGACTGAGACTCGCTGGCAGTCGGAGTGGTTTGGCAAATTTACCCTGGCAGACGTCATCGGTCTCACCAGTAAGTTCACGGTGGCCCAGTTTCTGGCCCGGGAAGATTTCGCAAACCGCTTCAAAGCCAATCACCCGATCGCCATCACGGAACTGCTTTACCCACTGCTTCAGGCCTACGACTCAGTGGCAGTCGAGTCCGACGTGGAGTTCGGCGGCACCGACCAGAAATTCAACCTATTGGTGGGACGAGACCTCCAGGAAATGCGCGGGCAAAAGCCTCAGCAGTGTTTCCTGATGCCGCTGTTGCCGGGCACCGACGGCGTCCAGAAGATGAGCAAAAGCCTGGGCAACTACATTGGAATAGACGAGCCCGCTGACGATATATATGGCAAGACCATGTCCCTGCCCGATAGTATGATAATAGACTATTTTGACTTCCTCACGGATGTGTCAAACACCGATCTGAACGAAATGCGTCTGGCAATCGACGGGCGCTCAGAAAATCCAATGGGCCTAAAAAAAGAGTTAGCCTCCAACCTCGTGACACAGTTCCATGATGCGAATGCCGCTATCGCAGCGGCAAACCACTTCGAGCGCACCGTGCAGCACAGCCAGATGCCCAACGATATGCCTCTGTACGCCTTACCCTTAGAAACAGAATTGCAGGGCAAAAGATTGAGCAATTTCCTCGTGGATGCTGGGGTGGCAACCAGTGCATCCGATGCGCGCAGGCTTATTGAGCAAGGCGCAGTGCAACTGAACGGCGAGGTCGTCACGTCCAACGATATAGTGGATGGCCTTGACCTCAAGCCAGACGACGTCATTCGGGCCGGCCGTAGACGCTACGTGAAGCTGGTGAAATAACAGATGGACTTACTTTGGGCAGTATGGGCTAAGGACTACACCGATCATGAGGATGGCTCGGTCACCTTGTGGCGAACGTACGAATGGCTGACCTACGGCGCCGAGGAGTACCCTGCCAATGAGGAGCTGTTGCTAGTTGGGCGGCTACGAGGTGAAAGCAAGGAGTTCGGAACGGTCCATGGCTTGGAGGTGCGCTTCAAGAGCCTTGATTTTGAGGAAGTAATTAGTTCAGTCGAAAATGAGATCATTGTACCCACGGACCAGGACCTGAGTGTCTCAATATGGCATTTCGTTTATCGGCTGTCCGCAACCTTTGCCAATGACGGGCAGTATGCGGCGGACGTGATCATAGACGGAAAGACCGCGTCGACTCTGCCGATGTACGTCTGGACTTACGACTAACAGCGCTTGTCCGAAGTAACTGCGATGCCCCCTTTGCCTACTCGAGAGAGTCCATCACGGTAGCTCCTGTTCAACAAATTCGGTATGCTTATTAGTACAGATATGACTGAACCTTCAACCTCCGCCCAACTAGCCGAACCGTTCATCTCCTTACAGGGTTTGGGAAAGACTTATCGCGAAGGCGATAAGGTCCGCGCCGTTCTTGAAGGGGTCAATGCGACAGTCCAGCAAGGGGAGATTATCGCCCTGCTAGGGCCCAGCGGATCCGGCAAGTCCACACTGCTCAACCTCATTAGTGGCATCGACATGCCCACCAGCGGGCACATCACCATCGATTCCATCAACATCACTGCGCTTTCTGAAAGGCAGAGGACGCTGTATCGACGGAGCAACATCGGTTACGTATTTCAGTTCTTCAATCTAGTCCCAACATTGACCGTACTCGAAAACCTGCTGCTGCCCATGGAGCTGAACGGCATCTCAGGGACCGAGGCAAAGGATGCTGCGATGGACCTGCTCAGTGAGGTTGGCCTGGACAGCCGGGCCGGCAGCTTTCCGGATAGATTATCTGGAGGAGAGCAGCAGAGGGTGGCCCTGGGAAGAGCTCTCGTACACGACCCCAGCCTGATCCTGGCCGATGAGCCTACAGGCAACCTGGACGCAACAACAGGCAAGCAGGTCGTTACTCTCTTGGAGACTTTGGCCCGCCAAAGAAGCAAGACGGTGCTGATGGCAACCCATGTTCTGGAGGCGGCGAGAATTGCAGACAGGGTGTTCACCATCCAGGACGGCAAGCTCTTGGAACAAGCCCCAACCGCGATAGGTTAGCTGAGATGCTCTGGCTTTCCAGTTTTCGATACTTGACCAGACATCCCTGGCAGACAGGCCTGTCCATTCTAGGGGTCGCGTTAGGTGTGGCGGTGGTGGTAGCCATGGACCTGGCCAACCAGAGCGCCAAGCGTGCGTTCAACCTTTCAACCGATGCAGTGGCTGGTCGCTCAACCCACCGCATAATCGGAGGTCCGGATGGCATAGCGAACGAGCTTTACCGCGAACTGAAGACCACGGCCGGAATGCCCGACATGGCCCCCGCTGTCGAAGGCTACACAACGGTCGCCTCCGACGACAGTTCCTCCAGTTCACAGCACGTAGGCAAACGTTTGCAGATTTTCGGCCTTGACCCCTTTGCTGAACGGCCCTTTCGTCCTTACCTTGGCACTCAGACGACCGACCTTAGCGCCTTCATTACCACGCCAAACGCCGTCCTGATGTCTGAAGCGACCGCTGATTCCATTGGCATAGCTCCCGGCGATGAGTTAGTGATCTCCGTCGCTGGCATAAGGCATAGTGTTACCCTGGCGGGCACCATTCGACCAGCGGACAAGGTCAGCCGTCAGGCTCTGGAGGGCATGATCGTCGCCGACATTGCCACGGCCCAAGATCTAATCGGTTCGCTGGATGGCATAAGCCGTATCGACGTAATTGTTCCCGACGGGCCAGCCGGAATTTTGGCAATAAGCAAGATCGAGGACTTGTTACCTCCCGGCGTCAAGCTGGAGCGAACAGCCGCCCGAGCCGCCTCTGTCGACCAGCTAACCCGAGCCTTCGAGGTGAACCTGACGGCCC
>CAJWRP010000005.1 GCA_913046025.1 uncultured Chloroflexota bacterium | reverse complement strand
GAACGCCGGGTCTACTGTATGCGCCGGCAGTGGTGTAGATACTCCAATATTCATCATTCCTCCCTTAACGGATTGTAGGTATTTGCAGGTGATCGAGGCAAAAGGGACATGTTAACTCGGCTGGATTTGCCGTTCGAACACTTAGATTCATGGCAACTCAGTGCGAGAAGCCCATATGCCATTTGAGATTAGACGCAGATTACCACCAAAATCACTTCCGTGCCAGATATCCATGTGCCCGGCGAATCCCTGCAGATGTACTGCCGCCTATGTCTTCATCTCAATCCCAGGGCACCAGACTCCCCGTCGGCGGAGGTGTCCTCTTCATAAGAAACAGCAAAGAGGTCCTGGCAAAGCTGCAGGGCTCTCATGGCAAGGCTTCGTGGTGGGCTTCCCGGGCAGCCACTTGGGGTTAGGTGAGACTCTGGTAGAGTGCGCACAGAGGGAAGCACTGGAGGATATGGGGAGGTGGTGGGGTGTTCTGTGATTGACCTTCGTTTCCTCTGTATAGGCAACGTCATAGCAGGCGACAGGCACTACCTTGACGTCGAATTCGCTGGGGATATAGGCGACCAGGAACCCTATATCGACCGGCAGAGCTCGCTCTGAATAGCCTGCACACAGGTCTGAGCTACTTCCCCACTGGCTAGTTTCTTCTGATAATAGGCGCAGCGTTTCTGGCCATAATTACGTTAATGCACGCTGGCAGTCCAGAGTCGTGAGCCCGCTGAAGTGCAAGGCCAAGCTCCGAGGCCTCGGTAACCAGCTCTCCATAGCCACCCAGAGCTCTCGCCACCTCGTCATATCGGGTAGAAGGCAAGAGTTCACAGCCGTTTAGCCTATCCTCCCCGTAGTCCCGCAGCTGTATCTGGTACTCGGCATTCCATGCTGAATCGTTGCCTATTACTGCAATAAATGGAAGATTGTTGCGCACAGCCGTATCGAACTCTGCGGGATGAAAGCCAAAGGTGCCGTCCCCGAGCATGGCCACAATCCTAGAATCTGCATTGGACGCCCTGGCGCCTATGGCCATGGGAATGGAGCTACCTATAGAGCCAGATGGCCCGTTGATAACCCTACGGCTAGTAGATAGACAAGCCTGCGCCCACTGACCGACCTCCCCGCCGTCCGACACGTAGATAGAGTCCAACGCACCATCAAGAAAAGCCTGCACAGCCCGTCCAATCTCCACCGCGTGCAAGGGCTCGCCTTGGGCATGCTCAATCTTTCGCCATTGAACCGGCCTATGGGCCACTGCCTTGCGAACCTCATCCCGCCAGTCGCTTGAAGCCGAACGCACGGCAGCCGTCAAGCGTTGCACCGCATCTAACGGGTCTCCCAGCTGGGCGGCGCTGGTCTTTCCCATTGCCTCTAGCCTGGTCTTGGTGTGAGTGACCGCGTCCTCGTCGGAGTCGACTTGCATGAACAGGGCGTCAGGATTGATGTCAGATCCTGAGCCGAACTGGACCATGAAATCCAGCCTCTTGCCCAGAAGAAGGACCAGGTCGGCCTGCACAAGAACCTCGGCGAAGGCACCCAAGCTGGGGTCGTTGACGCCGCGCGGGCTCTCCATTCCAATCGCAGGCACACTGGTGGCATCCGAGAAAGCCCGTAAAGCCTCCGCAGGCTGGCCCCGAGTAAATGCTGGTCCACCTAGCACCAGTGGCCTCTGAGCGTTACCCAAAGCGTTGGCCAGTTGCCCAATTGCACCATCGGTCAATCGAACTGTTGATAGATTGGCCAAGGCTTTAGAAACGAAGTCGGCAGGACCTCCAACGATTTCAGATTCCAGAACGTCGGCAGGCAGGCTGATCTGCACAGGGCCGGGCCGACCATGGGACGCTATGAGCAGCGCATTCTCGATGTCGTTACCTAGTTGGGAGCCGTCAGATGCCATCCACGAGGCTTTGGTGACGTGGGCGGCCATTGCGGCCTGGGGAATTTCCTGAAAGGCGCCCAGTCCCAGCTGGTTTACCGGCGTATGCCCACTGAGCAGCACCAGCGGCGACTCGGCCACCTTGGCGACGTATAGGGCAGACAGAGCGTTGGCAAGGCCAGGGCCTGCTGTGATGAGTGCGATGCCCGGCCGACCTGTCAGTCTACCCCAGGCATCCGCCATATGGACGGAGGCAGCCTCATGCCGCGTATGAATAAGCTCCAGACCTGTGCCAATGCTGGCGTCAAATATTGACATTATCTGATTACCCGAGAGGGCAAAAATCCTAGATACATCGGCATCTACCAATGTTTTTACCAGCAGGTCAGCACCACGCATGTTATCCTCCACGGCATTTGCAGGATTAAGCGACTTCAAGGGCCCGATCATTATATACGGTGATCGTCCTATAACGCATAGTGACGCGCCAAAACGAATTCCGGCCAGTTAACCAGTCTGCTAAAATGCCGAACCAGCTAAGATATTACTTCTGAAAAAGGGATGCCGAGACAATTGCGGGAGGTCTAAATTGAGTCCTGACGAAATGGCCAAGGTAGAGGAATTTCTGACTCCCACACGTATAGTGGTAGTGGCAACGCTGGCCAAATCGGGCATGCCACACCTCACTCCGAACTGGTACGTCTTTTCCGATGGCAAGCTACACATTTCCACGACCAAAGAGCGGCTCAAGTACATTAACTTGACTCAGGACGACCGCATGGCAGTCTGTATCTACTCGGGAACGACAGCCCCGGAATACGTCACCATAACTGGTTCGGTGAAAATCAGCGACGACGATACCATCTGGCCTACCACCCGTGCCATTGTCGAAAGACACCTGCCTGCAGACCGCGTTGAGGGCCGAATGGCGACCCTACGAACGGAAAATCGTGTCGTAATTAGCCTTACACCCGAGAACGTCATCTTCAGAGAAATGTCTGTGGCAACGAAGACGACCTGATGACTAGGCCAAATGCAACGAATGAGGACTGGGTGCACTCTCAGGCCTCAAAAACTTAATACCTAAACTGATCAATGCTGGGAATAATTCACACACCTCCGCTAATTCTTGCCAGTGTACGAGTTTGTGAGAGGCGAAAAATAAGGAGAGATCATGAGACTGGAAGGAAAGACGGCCTTAATTACAGGATCTGGCCGCAACATAGGCCGGGCGACGGCGCTGGCCCTGGCGAAAGAGGGCGCGAACATCATCGTGAACGCCCGCTCCAACAAGGAGGAGGCCGAGGCTGTTGCACAGGAGGTGCGCGACCTAGGTGTCGGTGCTATCGCCGCCCTGGCCGATGTGGCAGACAGGGCGCAGGTGGCAGACATGGTATCCAAGGGCGTTGCAGAGTTCGGCAAGATCGACATCCTTATCAACAACGCCGCTATTAGGCCTCACAGCGCATTCGGAGAGGCATCAATGGAAGACTGGGAACGCGTCAGAGGCGTGGTGCTGGACGGCGCTATTTACTGCACCCACGCCGTCATATCCTCCATGGTAAAAAACCAGTTCGGAAGAGTGCTCTTCTTCTGTGGGGACGGCTCATTCACCGGTGGTTCGGACAGAGCATTCGTGTCGGCTGCCAAGACCGGGCTTATCGGCCTGTCCCGCAGCCTTGCCCAAGAGTACGCCTCAGACAATATTCGAGTCAACATCGTGTCCCCCGGGCGCATTGATACCAGCAGGGACTTGAGTTGGTACCCGAACGTCAATATGAGTAACACGGAGGGGATTCCGCTGGGAAGATTGGGTCAGCCAGGGGAAATCGCAGCCGCCTGCCTGTTTCTCGTGACCGACGATTGCGGCTTTATCACAGGTCAGACCCTGCACATCAATGGCGGCGCTCACTTCGGTTAGGGCAAACTAGCCGCTCGGTGGTTCCACAAGTCCTAACTTTCTAAAGGACGCTGAATACACTCAGGACGAACGATTAACAAATTCGTTCTTCCTGAGCTTGTCAAAGGACATCGCTTTCGAGAAAGGCTTCCTTAAGAAACCTCTCCACTGCCTGACCCTAAACTCTATCCGTCGTTGGATTCCACCAGCTGATTAGCGGTCTTGGGCAGCTTCACCATGGCCAGTATAAGTGCACTTACCAACACCATGATGCCGCCGTATACGAAGGCATTGCTGGTGAAAGTAGCATCTGTGATTATGCCCGCAACTATCGGCGAGAAAGCACCGAAGAAGGTCGCTCCATAAATCAGGGAAACCACCGTCGACTGAGACTCGCCCTGGGCCACGTCCATGGCCGACGCGATGAATATGCTGTGTAGCGAGTACTGGAATGAGCCCATAATGAGAATAATGACGATTAGCTGAAATCCAGGGTCAGCAAACCGCAGGCCAAGATAAAGCAGCCCCAGAGCCACGACAGCAGGTACAAGAACGACCTTTCGACCGTACCTATCCGACAGGTGCCCCATTATTGGCTGAGCCACGATGCCGGCAGCCTGTGCCCCTGCCAGGTAAAGCGGCACAACAATCTCGGAGTAGCCCAGGTCCTCCAGCAAATAGACAGGGAGGAACGTCTGTATCGCACTCTGGCCCATGCTGCGAAGTCCCGTCAAGAGGACCAGCATGATCATGGCCCGCTTCCTGACCAAGAAGAACAACCTGGAAAAATAATCGCTGAAAGACTTCGTACCCTCATCAGCAGCTGGAATGTTGCGCATGAGCACGTAAATCAACACAGCGAAAATTACAGCGGGAATTAGGCTGAACCTCAGAATGTTCTGCCAAGTCATGACGAAGTAGAAGGTACCCGCCAGGAGTGCCCCAACCAGTACAGGTCCTATCAGGTTGCCAATGCTTCCACCCGTTCCATGGAGGGATATGGCAAAGCCTCTCTTATCGGGAAACTTACGAGAGAGAGCGGCGATGGCTGGCGGATGGTAGATGGATGGACCTATGCCAACCAGAAGCATGACTGCGAATAGAAACCAGAAATTGGAGACGCTGCCCAAGAGGAAGAACGACACCCCGAGAATACCCAGCGAGATTGCCAACATTAGCCCTGAATGATTGGCGAATCGATCACCCAGGTAGCCCGCACCCATGGTGGTGACGCCGCTAGTGATTCTCATGGACATGGACAAGGCCCCAAGCTGCGTGCCTGTGAGGCCAAGAGAGACCTTTATTACCGGAAGCAATATGAATTGTAATGCTGCGTTATAGATGTGTTTTACGGCGTGCCCGCCGACTACGGTAACAGCTAGTTTGTTTCTTCCTCTCCTAATCTCTTCGGACACATGGATAGAGGATTCCATTTATGGCAAAGTCTCCTTCTCGTCGGTTGCTTAGATATGCAAGCGGAACGGTTCACCCAAACGGTCTCATTATACTATCAGTAATGATTTTTTTCACATGATTTAGTCCGCTCTCTTCGTAAGGAATGTGTGAAAAGACTCGCGAGGGAAATAGGCAAATCAAGGACAGAAGCAATGCCTAATATCTACAGGGAGCTAGCGCTGCCCGCAATGAGAGTGCCAGCCGCAGCAAACATGCCTCCAGGACCGTGAGCGATGCCTACGTTGGCGTCAGGCACCTGCCTATCGCCGGCCTCACCACGCAGCTGCCGAGTCAGCTCGATCAAGGTGAACATACCGTACATACCTGAGTGGGTGTAGGAGAGTCCACCGCCATTAGTGTTCATTGGGAAATCGCCACCCGGCCCTGTGCGGCCGCCTTCCACGAACGGCCCGCTCTCCCCCGGAGCAACGAATCCCAGGTCCTCCAGTGCCAGCATGGGCGTGAAAGCGAAGGCGTCGTAAAGCTGGGCAACGTCTATCTCGGCGTGGGACACACCTGCCATATCGAAAGCCGCCTTGCCGGAAAGTCTGGCGGCCTGGGAGCTGGTCATATCGGCCATCATACTTACCATGTTGTGCTCGGTACCTTCGCCCGTGCCCAGAACATAAACAGGGGACCTTGCCAGTTGCCTAGCCATGTCCGCCCTGGTAATAACCACAGCGCCACCGGCGTCGGTTACCAGGCAGCACATAAACAGGCTATATGGCCAGCAGACGGGACGCGAAGCCATCACATCTTCCACAGTGATAGGCTCCTTCATCATGGCCATGGGATGCATTGCAGCCCAGCGGCGCGTGGACACGGCTACTTCCGCCATCTGTTCCCGAGTGGTGCCATACTGGTGCATATGCCTCGTGGCAGGCAGGGAGAACAGCGTTGGCGGGCCCATCGTCCCAAAAGGCGCCTCGAACTGGCCTTGAGGAGAGTCAGGTGGAATGCCGCGATGGCCTGCCCCAGTGCCGCCAATGCGTGACCTACCGCTCTCGCCGTGAGTGATGAGCGCCACCTTAATAATGCCCGCTTCCAGGGCCAGCATGGCGTGCTCAACATGAATGATGAACGAACAGCCGCCTACAGAGGTGCCATCGCTGTAGCGGGGCACAATGCCCAGGTACTCGCCAAGCTGCACGCTGGTTACGCCCGCCGTAAACAGGCCATCTACGTCACCGATGCCAAGGCCAGCATCTGCCAGGGCGTTTTTGGCGGCCTCGGCATGCAGTGTAAGGGCCGATGCGTCGGGGCGACTGCCTATCCGGTTCGATTCCGCAACGCCAACTATGGCAACGCTACCTCGCAAATCGCGTCCGGGGATTGAAGGTGGCACTAGGGCTGCCCTTGCTCCACGGGGCGAAACTTTGGCAACGTGATGTCAGAGGTGACATCGTCGTAAACGACCTCTACAGGGGAATCACATTTGATTAATTCAGGATCTGGCTCAATTCCAACTAGGTTGGTCATCATACGGGGGCCCTCTTCCAGTTCCACCACCGCTATTACGTACGGCGCCTCAAAGCCCGGTTGGCTTCTATGGCATATCACAAACGAGTACACCTGGCCTTTACCAGACGCCTGAAACCAGTGCACATCGTCCGACATGCAGTGTGGACAGATAGGGCGCGGATAATAATACGCCTGGCCGCAAGCATTGCACCGCTGCAACATTAGCCGGTGCTCTTGAAGACCGTCGAAGAAGGGTTGTGTCTCCGGAGTCGGCTGGGGTAGGGGACCGGCGTACTGAGTTACGGAGCTATCAAGATGTGATGTCATCTCAACGCCGGTTGCACCAACTCGATGCGAACATTATCGGGACCCTTGATGTAGGAGATTTTCGCTCCGGTTGCGCTATTGGTGATAGGCAGAAGGACCTCCACTCCAGCGGCCTTCAGTAAAGACATAGATGCCTCTATATCCTCTGTTTCGAAGCCGAAGTGCTCCAGGCCAAAATGGTAGTCAGAAGTTCCCTCCGGCAGAGACTCACCCAAAGGTGCGCTGGTGACGTTAATTAGGCCGCCGCCCACGTCGATGCGTATGGTCTTGGAACCGCCCAAGCCCTGGGCCTCCCCTTTGACCGTTGCATCGAAATTATCAACGTACCACTGAGCCGTCTCCTGAGGATCAGGCGCCTTCAGATGAATGTGATGCATCTTATACATTTTTTAATGTCCCCCTGGAAGATGAATTTCAATTCATACCAAATCTTATGCAAATCAAAACTGTCTTGAACGTCTTTAACAAATCCGATCCTATCAAGACAATTTGGCGGTGCTGATTCAATCTTTCGGCATAAACAAAGTATTAAAGCTTGCGGGCCACATCTCCTGCACGGATGACGCCGGGCTCCACGACCTTGCAATTTATTCCCCGTAGCTGCAATGCCTTGCCCTCCGCCGTGTTCAGGAATTTCAGAGCATCTACGCCAAAACGGGCCACGAACTTCTTGCATGCGGTATGTGGTTGGTCGGTGGCTTCAATGACCGCAGTACCGAATGCAATTCGGGTGCCTGGAGGCAGATTTTCTTCGCTCAGGTCCAAATCTACGAAGAACTGGTCTCCCGCGAGCTGCCAACGCTCTTCGTCCTGCGCAATCAGGTCGATTACCCGGGTGTTCATGAGGGTGAGCTGCATGTCCGGGTGAGCACTACCGTCCGCAGACCGGGAACTGCCACGAGTACCCCAGTTATCGCCTACCAGACCCTCAACAAGATCAAGTTGCCCTTCGTCGATAACCTCTCTTTCGCCGGTATCAGGCCTGCGCACTATCATATGCACTGTGCCTTCCGACTTGGGAGACTGCTTGATGTCTTCCAAACCGTCCTGAAGCTCTTCCAATGTCAAATTCTTGGCAATAACCATGTGACGCCTCTGCTTTAGATATTTCCCCGTGCCGTCCAAGCTGGCCCAATTAGCACCAGAGACAGGCATCAGGATTGGATGAATTATACTGAGGCAAGACCATCAAGTCGATAGGCGTGGTCGTCCCTGCTGGCCACGATGGCAACGCCAGTATCTTCAGATGGCGTATTGGTAATTTCGATGGATTCGATCCACTTCACGTGATAGTGGCGCAGCTTTACAGACACAATGAGCCGACAATGGTAGCCATGATCCGGCGTTAGCGTATCGTCGTTCAGCTTCAGCGCTACCGTTCAACTTCAGCGCTACTAGGACCTTCCAGGTGTAGACCTCAAAGAGGGAGAACCCTATCTGGTAGTCACCAGCTGTTACAGAAACTTAGCTGGAATCGGCCAGAGGAGAAGCTAACTTCAATATAATCTTTAGCTGCACGCCCTCCCATAGGAGTTCGGGCACTTCCCGCCCGTGTGTGCAGGGAAAGTTTCCCTCGCATTATATCCAGGGGAGTTAGCCCTTTACTTACAATTGTCACGCATAGGCCGGTCGCGACCAGCAAACCAATGGCGGACCAGGACACCGTTCGATACCGTCTCGCCACGTTGCCTAGCAGCGTCACGCTCATGGGAGGCGACAAATGCAAACACCCGTTCACAGGAATGATCACCAACGCTAGAAACAGCGCACCACCAACCCAAACGATAACGGACAAAATGTGAAGATATACGGTTAGCTGGTACATGAAATCCTTATGGCTACATCGTCAAAGATCACACCTCCGGCACCTTGGCGCCCTGAGGAAATATCAGTATAAGCATCGCCGCCATATGTAATGGAGAATTAACGAACAGTCACCCGCAGCTTACCCGTAGATAATGCAGGATAGCCCATTAAGAAGTCATGAATATCACTGGCAAGGCTATATCACGGGATGTTCAAGAGTGGAGTGAATACGGGTGTGGGAGAGGGTCTGCCACGAAACCTAATTGTAAGACGAGGTCCCTGTAGCCGAGCTAGAGTCTTCGGCCCAGGTGCTCATAGACAGTGGCCGCTTCTTCAGCGCGTCCCATATCTGAAAGCCTAATGTTTTTGGCGATCATGCCATTGCCCACAGACTCTCGTAGGGCTGGGGCTTTCTAATTCGTAAAACGAGCTAGAAGTCGGTCATATACGAAAATCTCATCGGCGAATGGCTGACAGAAGCCGAATTTGAGGTTGTCACGGCAGTTGACTGCCAGGAGGGCGTAGTGCGCCTTCAACAGCTTAACCAGTATCTGGTAATTTCGGACGTCTGGATGCCCGGTATAGACAGCTATCAGATGTGCGGCTCACGAAGCGCATTTCGACGGCGCCCGTATTGATGATGACTGGCGTTCCTAGCGAGGCAGCAGTTCTACAGGAGATGAACGTAGGCGCAGACGATGTACTCATAAAGCCCTTTGACGTTTCCGACCACATGAGTCAAGTTACTAAACTACTCAAGGAGCATCCGGGCTGCAAGTTGCGCCAGTCCCAAAGACGTGCCGGGCAACCAGTTGCTGCAGGGGCAGCAGCAGCCTGCACGCATGGCCCAGAGGCTCATGTCGCGTTAGGGTCAACACGAAATATAAGCGCCTACGATAGATAAATTTGTGGCGCCTTATAGGTCTACGCTCAGATCAGACCACTACCAACTTTCGCTATCCTCACACGCCGTCCTCATTGCGCCCACAATATTGGCGAGAATTGGAAACAACCAATGACCTAGTAGTGAAATCTGCCTATTTTAGGCCCCTAACAGATGAGTCAAACCCTCGAAGGCAAGTATCCTCTACCTCCTTCTATAAACGCTTACAACAGGTCCACAACTGGCCTACAATGTTTACCGTTGTCATAGCTGCATTACTTTCTAACATATACGGCGTTGACGGTAACGGACCTTCTATATCACCCCACGAAATACGATAGCGAAGAGCATATTTGAGAATCAGACGACCCAAGATCTTCTACGGCTGGTGGATCACCATCATCGGCCTTGTAATGAACATGTTGGCCAGCGGTACCTACTGGACCGGGGCAACTGTTTTCTTCCTTCCAATAACCCGAGACCTGTCCCTTAGTCGATCCGCAACGTCCCTGGCCTTCTCACTAGCGCGACTTGAAGGTGGCCTGGGCGGGCCTCTCGTTGGCTATGTGGTAGACAAGTTCGGCCCCAGACGCATCGCTCTTTTCGGTGGAGTCATGGCCGGTTTGGGATTCATCCTACTTTCCCAGGCCGACAATTACCTGATGTTTATGGTCATCTACGTAGGAGTCCTATCACTAGGTTTCAATGCTGGCTTTAACCATGCGGTGATGACCTCTGTGAACTCATGGTTTGTCCGCAGGCGAGGACTAGCCATGGCGGTTATCGCAGCGGGAATATCCCTGGGTGGAGCTGTCATCACTCCATTGCTAGCCTGGATAATCTTCCAGTATGGATGGAAGGTAGGTGCTGTATCATCTGGTATAGCGCTACTGGCATTTTCGATACCTCTGTCCTACTTCATCCGATCCACGCCTGAGAGTATGGGTCTGCTTCCTGACGGCGACGTCGCCGTTCCACGAAGGGCCGGGGGCCAACAGCGATCCGCTCCGGTTACCATAGACTTTACGGTTCGAGAGGCCCTGAGGACATCCTCGTACTGGCTAATGGCTCTGGCCATAGGACTACGAATCGCAGCCCAAGCAGCGTTAGTAGTGCACATGGTCCCCATTCTCGTCTGGAAGGGGCAGCCTGAGCTGGTGGCCCCTTTGCTCATCGGTATCCTATCCATAGTAGCCGCAGTACTGAGGTTCGTGGCAGGATACCTAAGCGATATCTGGTCACGGCAGAAGGTAGTGTCCGTAGGCATGGCCATAGGCGCGCTCAGCGTCCTGGTCCTGCTAACGACAGAGGGAGCCTTCTGGCAACTTGTGCTTTTTGTGGTGCTGTTCGCCGTTGCGGAGAGCGTTAGCGCTGTGAGCTGGGCCCTCATAGGAGACTTCTTCGGCAGGAAGAGCTTCGCCACGCTAAGGGGCGGTGTGACTACCGTCCACAGCTTTCTATCCATGGGCACGCCGGTATTCGCAGGCCTAGTGTTCGACAGGACCGAAAGTTATTTCTGGGCTCTTGTGCCCATTGCCGGAATCTACGTCGTAGCCTGCATTTTCTTCTGGTTCCTTCCAATGCCCAAGCTGACGCAAAGACTAGTGGAGCTTAACGCCTAGGCAGAGCAGGCCTAGGAATCGGGTCGGAGAAGACTGCATTGAAGGCCTCGTTGACTGGATGTTGTTGATGTGAAGCTGGTCTACCCGTTATCAAAGAGTGTTAAGTATCGATATGCGCCAGCGATATTTTGACGCCCTATTAACCCACATCATCTATCGAATATTAAGTGGATATTCTCTTTTTGCGTAAGACGCTCTTCCAACACCATGTCCAAAATAACCCCGAACATTGGTCTTCACGACTGATCGTCAGGCAAGTTGGTTAGTCTAGCCGATGGCATAGTCGAACAATTTCATGTGTGCAGGATAGCAGCACAATTCGTGCCGTTAACCCACTTCGCCATCCGGCCAGATATCTCAAAAACAAAGGCCAACCCGAATATTCTTGCAAACCCTCTCCAGTTGTTAAGTTTTTACTAAGGTCCCCATACGAATGTCTCTGTCTAATTCACCATTAAACTACCAATCAGTGGGTGTTAATGGCCTGTATTGGCAATTAACATAGGTAATTAGTCTGGTGTGTTCAGGGAGGTCACTCATGGTCACTGCGGAATGCTTGGGTTACGGAAAAGAGATAAACGCGCGAATGATTTCATGCCCTGACTGCGACAAACCAGTGGGTTTCTCTGGTGGAACGCCGAATCCAGCCGCCTTAAAAGCATTACAAGGGGTAAAAGGACAAACAGGTGACGGGGTCCAAACGGAATCGACGCTGCGTCGGCAGTCATCGGCACTGTCGAAATAAGAAGGAATCTCTACATAGTAACCATCAACAATTGTTGTGAAATTATTTTCGAGGCCCGTGTTCAGACCTGCCTTTCAAGTGGCAGCCACTAATGTAGGACCAAGTGTAGTGCTGATTCACAATGAAAAGCTCGATAATCCTAATCAGCCGCCGGGCAGTGGGCATAGGGCTGAAGGCATGTGTTTTGGTGGAGAAGGGGGAGGACCCGGCTCCGTCGTACCCAACCATTCTTTGAACAGGCCTGCTGGCAGCAAATAAAGTGCTGGCACCTCATCATGGCCATCAATAAGTGCGACTACTTTGAAGTGTTGCTACATCATAGCTGCCGTCAAGTACGCCCCGGTCGAAGAAATAGAATTAGACTCAGAAGGCTACGCATGAGCCCACCAAGCCTGTGCTAGGTTATGATATAGACCTCGGCCCGATAAAACGCGATATGGTTCTATCCTACAATCATCAAGAATGTCATGTATCAAAACATAGTGTATTCCTGCGATTGTGGTAGACCCCTCTGCCGACGCTGAGGCCGTTACGACCAATTGGGACAGGGCCCAGTTGTCGTAGCAACCTCTAAATAATCAACTCGTGAGAATTGTCACGAGTTGATTCATCATCGACTCTGCGCGCTCGTGAAGCTGCTCTTGCGTCAAACCGGCAATAGGGTGGCGAGTGTATAAGATTGGGTATTCGGCGGCTCCCCACATGCTCGCCATTGATTTCGCTGTTATCTCGAATATGTCAGTGCAAATAGTAATCGAAGGGATTCCCGCTTTTTCGACGTGTATTCCGTCGTGCACACTGCACGCGCTGCATGAACCTCAACTGCCAATAGCGACAATTACGAAGTCGCAATCATCCGCCATAGCCTGAATCACTTGCGGGTCAGCGGGTTTCGATGCCGAGGGTTTGGCGTGGTAGTTGACACACTGTACTCCAAAGCGCTCCCGGAGCAGATTCCCGATCTCTTCTAGAAGCTCCTTGGCGTTTTCCTTACTATCGTCAATCATCCCAACCCTCTTGTTGGTCAGGTCTTGAATTCGAGGCGCGAATTCAAAAGTAGGGACTATTGGTTGGGTAGTTGGGTCAACAAGAAGGTGCTGATTTCCTATTTCTGTTGCCATCGGCAAGAATCCTTTCTCGTGGACTTCAAAAAAGAAGACTGAATCTTGTAGTGTCTCATCAGAGAGATCACGGTAGTCTTACCGCTTTTGTAACAGCGGTGGAGGCTACCTTGGGCAGTTCGCTTAGTATGACAGAACTCCTGTAGCCAGACGCCTCAGGCGAGCCCGCGAATATCACCAGTATATCATCCGGCTCAGGCACAAAATTAACGCGTCGATCTTCGTCGCCCGTTAAAATTGTGCCTTTCATTACCTTCACCTTTTTGAGGTCGGCTACAGAACGGCCTATTCGGGGGTGGAGGTATTCCTTCACTGCCTGCTTTGTCCAACCATTCCAGAACGCACCTGCTCCGGCGAACGTGATTACGACTTGCCCCTGCCTGACGCCTATGGTCAGGTCTGAAACCGAGTCTGACGTGGCGAGTGAAGTCCCAAGCGAGGACGCGACGTCAGCTACAACATCTAAGACGACTTTCGGCTCGTTGGCTGCTCGTAGCTGGCGTGGGCCCCACGATGCAAAAACTGTTACAGTACTTTCTTCCCGTGCGAAGCCACGATCAACGTGCAACGGTTCCCAGGGAGACTCATCCTCATTCTCACCAATGCAAAAGGTGTATTTAGAAGGGTCGCCCATAATAGATCGGTCGAACAGGCCTGGAATCGAGGCGCAGGCGTTCATCATGATAAGGCGCGTTGCTCTTCCGATAGTCGCGTTCGCCCGGTTCCCGGGACCGAACAGGTTGTCTTTGCAATTGATCCCAAGCTGACCTATCACTGGGCCATTCACAATGACAAGCAACGACGCTCCCCCCTGGCTGGACGAAGGCGCAATTAGATTGAATGTTGGATCGAGCATGGCTTCCGTAGCGGCGACTACAATTGGGAAATACTCAGGCAGGCAGCCTGCCATTACTGCGTTTGATGCAGCTTTAGCGACTGAAACCTCACGCCTTCGCTCGTCGATTCTGCCTAGAACTTCGTCGGGAGACCTGTCTACATAGGTAATGAACTCCTGAACGCGCTCAATGGTGGGAGGGACAACAGGAAGGCCGTCAGTCCATCCCAGTTCGTAGCATCTTTCGATTGCTTCCGTCGCTTCGTCCCACTCGACCCTTCGAACGTCTTTCAACTGCACTCCTCGCCTCGCTTTTGGAGGACACAAATTTTTCAGTCGGCATCGCCAAGGTCATCCCCTCGAAGGCTTGCCTCCGCGAGAGCGGGTAGAACAATACGAAGGTCGACCGAAGGATTACTGAATGTGCCAGTATCTTCTCACAGGCCCTTGAAGCTCGCAAATTTCATTTTATACAGGGGTTGCCAGGACACAGACTTTTATGCGGCACATCAGAATTGCTTATCTATAGTTATGCAGTTTCCGAAGCAAAACGTTACATGTCACCACGGCCGAATACGGGGTCGTGACTTGCTTGGTGGAATTATTCGCCTCTGTTTTATTGCGACATCAAGCCTATGAAGAACAAAAACTCAACCGCTGCAAAGGCCAGCAATACGATCAAGCCAACCACATAAGACCCTTGCCCGCGAGGCACTACAGTCAAACACGCTTAACCAAAGCGCCACGCCCATCGCAAGTGGGGTAGGTCGCTTTCTATGAGTTGAAAAGCATTTAACCGATTAAGCATGTTGATCGCAAATACGGCAACAACCACTAACCTAAACCAGGCAGCGAGTAAAGAGAGACCCTTGCTTCGTAATTCATTTCCTGTGCAGGACTGTATGCAGGGGCAAACGGGACTTTTGGAGCGGGAGACCGGATTCGAACCGGCGACACCCTGCTTGGAAGGCAGGCACTCTACCGCTGAGTTACTCCCGCTCGTATACTGATTATCTA
>CAJWRP010000004.1 GCA_913046025.1 uncultured Chloroflexota bacterium | reverse complement strand
GACTTCTTCGCCGTGCAGCATAGCGCGCACGACGCGGAGGTATTCGCGAAATTCCTTAATTGGCATTGGATCTTGCCCCATCACGCGCATTGCCGTGTGGCCTGTCCCGATCCCGAGGAACACCCGCCCAGGCGCGAGCACATTGATCGAGGCAATTGAATGCGCAGTTGTCGGCGCGATGCGGGTACCGGGAATCGACACCCCGGTGCCGAGCTTGATTCGCGAGGTATTAAGCGCCGCTGCCGCCATGGTCGCGATGGCCGAGGAGAGCGATGCCGATCCGCGAATCGTGGCGGCGATGCAGTACGTGCGCGTGGTCTGCGTGGTACTGGTGGGAGCGCTGGTCTTCACCGTGATCATGCTTCTGGACGAACCCGCCGATTGGTGATTGGACTCCGGCCTCTACAGTGGAATGATCGGTTCGCTGCTAACGGCCATCCTGCTCCACTTAGGCCTGCAACAACTGTCCATAGACAAACACTAGTGTAGCCAGGGTTTGTAGACACGCCCACCTCGAATGGTCAAAGCGTGCTCAAGCCTCTGCGTGCCCTCCGCCTTCATGCCCAGCGAGTCCTCGTAAGCGAACTTGCCCTCTGCTAGTCTCACCAGAGTGACATCAGCCTCCGCGCCAACCTTCAGCGTTCCCAGATTACCATCCATTCCCATGGCCTTGGCGGTGGTCTCTGTGCTCAGGCGAATTACGTCTTCCAGCGGAAGCCCCAGATGCAGGAACTTTGATAAGGTCGTCAGCTGATCGTGCACCGGGCCCTCAATATTGTACACGTGAAGATCGCTGCTGATATTCCCAGGGTAGAAGCCCTGCGATAGGGCCTTGTCCGCCACATCAAAAGAAAAGCTACCCCTGCCGTGACCAACATCGAAGATGACTCCCCTGTCCCGGGCTGCGGCAAAGCCGTCCTTCACCTGGCCCGTATTGTCCAGAATGCCGTGGGAGTTGCCATGGTAGGCGTGAGTGACCACGTCGCCCGCCCTGAGCATGTCCACAATCTGCAGCAGAGGCGTCTTCGTGCCGCCCACGTGCACCATGACGAATCCATCCAGAATGGTGGCCGCCTGCAGTGCCCGCTTCAGGGCCTCGATATCGTTGTCAGCCGACTGCACCCGCCCTAACCTTGCCTTGATTCCCAGGATGTAGTCTCGATTCTCCCGGCCCGCCTTCACCGCCTCCTGAATATTGGCCCAGCGAATATCCTCCAGCTCACCGATTTCAGGAGAGATCATGCCCATGGCAGATATGTTCAGCAGCGCAAACAGCCGCGTGTCAGCCTGCTCCAGTACGTAGCGACGGAATGCTGGGAATGTCCGGGCCCCTGCCGAGCCAGCATCCAGAGCCGTGGTGACTCCCTTGGCCACGTTGTTTCCGTCAGGCTCAATGCCATAGTGAGAAGCGCCCCAGAAGACGTGCACATGCAGGTCGATTAGCCCCGGCGTGACAATTAGACCTGTGGCGTCCACTACCTCGATGGCAGCAAAGTCCGAGATGTCCTTGGCAACTGCGGCAACCTTCGCCCCCGTGATAGCAACGTCCATTGGCCCATTGATGCCCTGAGCAGGGTCGATAAGCGTGCCGCCTTTGATTAACAGATCGTAAGCCAATGCTCTTAAAACTCTTTCGTTTCAACATTTGAAGACACGCCACAAACGCGCCTGTGATTAATTTTATCGATATTACATTCGGCGTCAATTCGTGCTCACACCTGGGCGTAAACAGACCCCACGAAAGCAGCCTGTGATAACATCTGGCCCGAGAATTCTGCTTGGAGGTTGCCCTTCAATGACTGTCGTAATCGCCAACGCAACCGTATACACCGGAGACGCTTCGCGGGCGGTCCTATACGACACTGCCGTGGCAATCCAGGACACCATGATCGTACAGATCGCGAACACTAGCGATGTCATAAGAAATCATCCCAATGCGGAAATCATTGACGGTAAAGGCAAGGCGGTCTTCCCCGGACTAATCAATTGCCACACCCACCTGTTGGCCGTAACCGATCGTGGCATTCTGGAAGACTCCGGATTCCCCTCCACCTATAAGTTTCCAGAGACAGGGCGAAACGTGCTTACGCCAGAGGAGCGCAACGTGATGGGGCAACTGGCGACGCTAGAGGCTATTCGTAGCGGCACCACAACCCTGCTTGAGATCTCCAACGACATCTCGGAATACGCGGAGAGTCTATCGGCCACAGGTCTTAGGCTAGTGCTGGCAGAGCATATTAACGACTTCGACTCGGCCAAGGCTAAAGAAGGCGCGTACGAGTTCCTACCAGACCGACTGGAAGCTGGCCTTCAACGCAGCGCCGATTTCATTGAGGCATGGCACGGCAAAGCAAATGGGCGCGTTACATGCTTCGTTGCGCCCCACGCTCCCGAAAACTGCTCGCCCGACCTCCTAAGACAGGCCCGCGCCATGGCCGAGCAGTACGACATCGGCTACACCATCCACCTCTCGCAGAGCCACCTGGAAATCGAGGCCGTCATGCGCACTCGTGGAGTGAAGCCAACCCAATACCTTTTCGCCAACGACTTCCTGGGACCGCGCCTAATCGTGGCGCACGGACGCTACCTGGACTCTTCAGAGATCACTTTACTGGGTCAGACAGGCACGGCCATTTCCAACAACGCTGCCATCGCCGCCCGCCGTGGTGCCGCAGCTCCTGCCAAAGAATTGCTGGCCGCCGGGTGCGTCATGGGCATGGGAACGGACAACATGGCGGAGGACATGGTCGAGGTAATGCGAGCAGGGCTGTTCCTCGAACGGGTGCGCCGTAACGACGAGATGTGGCCCATGCCGGAGGACGTTCTTGAGTGGGCAACGTCAAGCGGAGCAAGAGCGTTAGGCATGGCCGACTCTGTTGGTACCCTGGAGGTTGGCAAGAAGGCCGACCTCTTTATGATAAATACGCAACGGCCGCACCTGGTCCCAACGCTTCGCATCGCAGCAGCCTTCGTGCATCAGGGACAGCCTGCCGACATCACAGACGTCATGACCGACGGCAAGTGGCTCATGCAAAACTCCAAGGCACTCACTATCAACGAGGATGAAGTAATTCGACAGGCGGAGCAAATCGGACACGAAGCGTGGCGGCGGGTATTGGACCGATACCCGGACGTGCCATTTCCTATACCATTAGCCCCAAATTCCTAACGCAACAAAGCCCACGGCAGCCAATGAAAAACCAGTACAACCAGCAGGAGAAGCAAAAAATGGCAGAAGAAGTAAAAGTAGGTTTCATCGGACTGGGAAATATGGGTGGCGGCATGTCCGCCAACATCCTCAAGGCCGGTTTTCCTCTTACAGTTCACGACCTGAATCGAGATGCGGCAACTCAGCTTCTGGAGAACGGGGCCGATTGGGCGGATACTCCAGCGGAGTTGGCGACATCATGCGATGTGGTTTTCACCTCGCTGCCTGGCCCACGAGAGGTTGAAGCTGTAGCCTTGGGTGAGGGTGGCGTTTTGGAGGGCATGCGCCCCGGTACCGTTTACATCGACCTAAGCACTAGTTCACCTTCTCTTATACGTCGCTTAGCTCCAATATTCCAAAAGAAGGGCGTGCACGTAATGGACGCGCCAGTAAGCGGCGGCCCAATAGGCGCTAATAGCGGGAAGCTCGCCGTAATGGTCGGCGGCGACCGAGACATTTTCGATCGCTGCAAACCCCTTCTGGATGCCATTGGTGACAAGCCCACCTACGCCGGAAGCATCGGTGCCGGAAGCATATGCAAGCTGATGCACAACACCATTGGCTACGGACTGCAGACAGTTATCGCAGAGTGTCTGACACTGGGCGTGAAAGCGGGCGTAGACCCCAAAGATCTAATGGAAGCCATTATGAACGGCAGCGTTGGCCGGGGCAGGACGCTCCGTAACTCGCTACCGGATACCTACCTTCAAGGCCGCTTCGACCCACCTAATTTCGCGCTAAACCTCGCTCACAAGGACGTTGGTCTGGCGCTGGAACTAGGCAGGGAGTTCGGCGTGCCCATGAGCGTCGCTAACATCGCTTATGCAGAGATGACGTCCGCCCTCAACCGAGGTTGGGGCGACCGAGACTCGCGCTCCGCAATGCTCTTACAGGAAGAGCGTGCAGGCAATATTGAGGTCCGCATTCACAAAGAAGATCTTGACGAGATGAGGTCAGAATAGCTTCATGAACGCGGAGTGGTTGGACGTCAATTCTCTTTCCGATGAGATCAATGGTCATATTGTTGCTGCGCCTGACCGCCCAGTTCCTGGGTTACGCGTCATTAGGAGAGAATTTTCAAAGCGTATTTCGCGGGAATCGCCGGATTATGTCTTGGAAGTGACATATCAGCTCTTGTCAGAAAGTGAGACCGTTCCTCGCTTCATAAGTTACGAAATAATCCACTTCCATAATGCCACCTCAAGTCGGAAATGCCTGGAGAAGTTCTCCGCCAGCAGAACATCTAGTCCGAGACTTTAAAGAAACGGTCTATTGAAGAGCTCTAGGTCGCGATGAAACTAGGGCTGAGGCCCAGCCGATATTTCAAGCAGAAGTCATAGCCTCGGGGGCGTTAACTCGAATTTGACAGCCTTCTGAGACATAAATACAATTCTCCCAGCACAGAGTGCTCCCTCCTGCTGGGGGACAGGCCGTTCGGCAGGAGGTGTTTTGAAAGGGCTTGTACCGGAAAGAAGAGGTATATCTGGATGGCTATATTCGGCAGTGGCGATTATAAGTACGAGGTGGTGGAGGGTTTCTTCAAGCGCCCACGGGGGTGGCCTTTCGTGGAGTGTGCCGATGTGGCCGTGGACAAGGATGATAACGTCTACGTCTTCAATCGTGGGCCCTATGCCGCTGTCATGATTTTCGACAAGGATGGGAGCTACCTCGATGGCTGGGGAAGGATCGGTGGAAGGCCAGAAACTGGCTTCGACTTCCAGGTCCCCCACGGCATTAGCGTGGGGCCTGACGGTTCTGTGTACACCAGCGACACGGGAGACCATACAGTGCGACGGTGGAGCAAGGAGGGTAAACTCCTCCTCACGATTGGGACGCCAATGAGCAGCGCGCCCACTCAGAGTGGAACGCCATTCAACCGGCCCACTCACCTGACGGTCGCTTCCAATGGGGACTTTTACGCCTCCGACGGCTATGGTAACTCACACATTCACTGCTTCGACCCCTATGGCGAGCTCCGGTTCTCCTGGGGTGGTCACGGTAGCGGGCCCGGGCAGTTCGATACCATACATAGCGTCTTTATCGACCTGGAAGACGGCGACAAAGTGTACGCAACCGACCGCTATAACAATCGCGTGCAGATTTTTACACCGAAAGGGGAGTTCCTCAGCGAGTGGACTGGACTGAACCTAGCAAACGCGGTCCGCAAGGGTCCAGATGGGAATTTCTACGTTGCCGAATTGGACCACCGCGTCAGCATCCTGAGCCCGGAGGGCGAGTTGTTGGCCCGCTGGGGCGAGACAGGTGCCGAGCTGGACGACAGCAATACCGGCGGTGGGCTGTCCACTTCTTTCAGCCGCAATCCCATGATTAAGGGGAAGGTGATGCACGAGCCGGGCCCCGGACTCTTCGGTGCGCCCCACGGGATAGCGGTGGACTCGCAAGGGAGCTTCTACGTCGCCGAGGTCAGTGAGACCTTCTTGGGCTTCGATCGGGGGGACCGAAGTGTGCAGAAGTTCGTCCGTGTCTGAGGGCGATACTCTGCTGCTTCGATCAAGACCCGTGTCCGGTGTGTGAGAGCCCCCTGAGCGTAGACACCTGGGGGCCCTTCTAAGAGACATTAGCTCTGGACGAGGTATTCCAACAAAGTATAGCTACAGCGCTATTGGACAAGTTCAGGCTGAGGCTTTGCAGAATTTAGACCATCCGCAAAGCTCAATGCAGCAGTTGTCTCCATGCTCGGCGATACATGATTATAAGTGTCCATAGTAATGCCAAAGTTGCTATGACCCAGGCGCTCCTGAACTACCTTGGGATGGATTCCCTGAGAAGCCTGGATAGGAGCTCGCTTGAGAGGCTTGGAGCGGACCTAGATAGTTGAGATGCTGTCGATACCTTCGCATGTATTCTCTCTGGCCCATGCTGGCGAGAAAAACAAATATCGGCTGAGGACGTCCATTCGTGGACGTCCTCCAATAACCGCTGGTGGCGCAGATCTACTCTGGTCAGTACTGTGACTTTGAACAACAATGCCAGAGGCGGAAGCGGAGACCCGATTCGCACTTTGGCGATCTGTAAACTACTTCAGAATGACCGCGACGGCATGGTCGTCAAGGCCATGTCATGGGCGCTGCAGGTTGTTCGCGAGGTAAGCAATAAGCTGAACATAGGCTTAAAAAATCCTCGCCGCTAAATTCTCCTTTATTTTTTACATCAAATTAGTAATCATCCAGAACCAAAGGGATCGTAAATTTCCGACGATGACAACTACAGATCTTGACATTCCTGCGTTGGAACGGGCCTTGGCTGGCAGAGTCATCGGTCACCGCGTCCTCCACCACCACGAGCTAGGCTCGACCATGGACGAGACCCACCTTCTGGCTCAGGCTGGTGCCGCTGAGGGTACCGTGGTCATCGCGGAAGAACAGACAGCGGGACGGGGACGATTTAACCGGACCTGGATATCGCCTCGCGGCCAGAACTTGTCCTTTTCTGTACTGCTCAGGCCGACCTCTCCACAACTACCTTACATGAACATGGCCGCAACCCTGGCCGTCGCGAGAACTGTCTCCGATGTAGCAGGCCTATCTCCCACGATAAAATGGCCAAACGACGTACGAGTTGGAGGCCTCAAAATTTCTGGCCTCCTTATCGAGACGGCCATCGAACGGAGCGAGGTTGCGCACGCAGTCGTAGGCATCGGACTGAACGTAAATTTCGACCCATCAAAGCACGAGGAGATCGCCGACATTTCGACAAGCCTGTATAGGGAGACCGCCCAAGTCCACAACCGAACCACGGTCTTGCAGCGCCTTCTGGAGCACTTCGACGATCTCTATACCGCCGTCCGCCAGGGCCAGTCGCTGGTTCCTATGTGGGAGAAGCAGTTAGATACTCTGGGCAAGTCCGTTCACCTGGCATGGCAAGAGAAGGTCGTGGAAGGGCTAGCGGAGTCTGTAGATGAGCAGGGCAACCTGATTCTGCGAATGGCAGACGGTTCGACCTTTACGGCCATCGCCGGCGAGGTCACGTCGCAGACATGAAACTTAGGTCCGTCGAAATTCGAGAGGAACGAGCAGACGACTTAACAGCTATTCGCGATGTCGTGATGCTAGCTTTTGATCGAAATCTAGAGGCGGACCTGGTGAACACTCTTCGCGAGGACGGAGCCGTCACCTCGTCTCTGGTGGCGATTACCGAGTATGAAACGATTGGCCACATTTTGTTTTCACCGGGTACCATTGAGAGCGACAATATCTCGGATCCAGCCGTAGCTTGAGGACCGGTTGCCGTACTACCGGAGCGACAGCACTTAGGTGTGGGCTCTGCGCTCGTAACGCGGGGGCTGGAGGAGAGTCAAAGGAAGGGCTACTCAGTAGCCTTCTTACTTGGCCACCCCGAATACTCCCCTCGCTTCGGATTCGTCCCAAGCAGTACAAAAGGAATCCCCTGCAAATTCGCTGACGGAGACGCTTTCATGGTTGGGGAACTTCGACCCGGCGGGCATCAAGGCGTTAACGGCTTTGCCAAATACAGACCGGAGTTTCCCCGGTTCTGAGAACCATCGTTATTAGCATACAAAAATTCAGGAGGTCATGAAATGCTGGAAAAGCTAAGCCTGGATGGCAAGACCATTGTGATTACAGGCGGAGGCACCGGTCTTGGCAGAGACATGGCGGTGTCCATGGCAAAAGCTGGTGCTGACCTGGCTATTGCATCCCGCAGACAAGGCCCCATCGACGAAACAGCCGATCTGGTAAGAGCTGAAGGTCGTCGGGCAATAGCCGTCTCCACAGACGTAACTGACTCCTCACAAGTGCAAAATCTCTTCGACAAGACTCTGGCTGAGTTCGGCAAGGTAGACGTTCTGTTCAACAACGCAGGCATCGTCAGAGGCCAGGGCTCCATACCCATCTGGGACATCTCGGATGATGAATGGCGCATTGGCATCGACACGAATCTAACCGGCGCCTTCTACTGCTCTCGTGCCATCGCCAAGCACATGATCGATCGTGGCGGCGGCAAGATCGTAAGCGTTGCGTCGGGCTTCGGGTTCCGTGGCGGTCGCGATAATTACATGTACACCTGCGGCAAAGGGGGCGTTGTCCAACTTACCCGAACCCTCACAACCAGCATGAGTCGATACGGCATCATCGCCACCTGCATTGCGCCCGGCTACATCCCAACAGAGGGCACTGCCGCATCCAACGACACCCTCCCACGAGGCGAGTTCATTCCGATTGGCCGAGTAGGGTACCCCCAAGAAATGGGTCCTCTGGCGGTATTCCTCGCGTCAGACTCATCGGACTACATGAACGGCGAGGTCTTCGTTATCGACGGCGGAGGTCTAGCAGGCGGATTCGCGCCCACGGGCTACGCCCCGGAAATACCTTTAGAAATATAGATGCTGCATGCACTAAATACTAATTACTAGATCCAAAGGAGCGACAAATGCCGATTCCGCAGGAATGGGATCTGAACGGGAAGATTGCAATCATCACTGCCGACCGCAGAGGCTGGACGCCTACTCTGGCGTCTGCACTGGCCGAGGCAGGGGCCGACGTAGCCATCGCCGGCAAGGCCAATTCAGACATGGCCGAGACCGTTAAGGCAGTGGAAGCCTTGGGTCGCAAAGCGCTGACAATAACCACCGACCCCACCGACTCGGCACAGGTTCGAGCCATGGTGGAGCAGGTCGTTTCCGATATGGGCCGGGTTGACATCCTGGTGAACAACGCCCACGCCGACTTCGCCAAGCCTTTCGAAGACGTGACCGAAGATGAGTGGCAAACGCTGATGGATTTCAACGTGAAGTCGACTTACCTATGCTGCCAGATAGTTGGCAAGCAGATGCTGGAGCAGGGCAGCGGCCACATCGTCAACATTGGCTCGGCGTTAGCGGTACGCGGCCTCTCCAACTCCGTAGCTGCATGCGCTGCTCAAGGCGCCATTCAGCAGATGACCATGGCGTTAGCCTTGGAGTGGTCTAGAAAAGGTATTCGCGTTAACGGAATCGGCGCAGGCTGGTTCAGCACTGAGGAGCCAAACGAGGAGTCACAGAAAGAGTTGCTGGTTCGCTACCTGCCGTCCCGCCGGAAAGGGCACCCCCGAGACATGGCTGGCCTACTGGTATACCTCGCCTCCGACGCCTGCGACTTTGTCACCGGCCAGATGATCTTCATGGACGGCGGTGCCATGGCCCACGCATAGCTTTTCGATATCTACATATCAAGACCGGGAAATGGCGTACATGTGTTATAGCGAACGATTTCCCAAAGACATGTCATAGCGAGGGCAACGAGGAATTTAACGCCCTTGCCAGGCGTACAAACATACCCTAAATTAGGTAAAACCTAATGCAACTGAATGTCCGAGTCCAACCTAAAGCAAAACGCAACGTCATCGAAGTGGATGGCGACAGGGTTGTTGTGAGAGTGACAGCAGCGCCGGAGGGCGGCAAGGCCAACGACGCAGTGGTGACATTGCTAGCGAAGAAACTCGGTCTTGCCAAAGGCCGAATCACCATGGTTCGTGGGCACAAGGCGGGAGACAAACAACTGGAAATTCAAGGAATCGAGACTGAAAAGGTAATGACCCTTTTAAGGCCTAACCAAGCCGCCTAACGATTGGCATAATCACAAAGTTCAGTAGGATTAGCACCACCATCGGACTAAGATCAAATGCGCCCATGTTCGGAATAATCTTACTAATGCCCTGCCTAATTGGTGCCAGTATGGGCTCGGTTATCTGAATAATGAACATGCTCAAAGGGTTTCTGGGGTTGGGAGCGATCCATGACATAATCACACGAGCAAAAATGGCCAGGTTAAAAGCCAAAATTAGTAAATTCAAAAAATCCGCAATATATGGCAAATCTAGCTCCCCAACTCTTTTGACTTCTCGAACGCGGCGGCAATGCCGTCGAATACCGTAGCTCTGAAACCGCCGCTCTCAAACGCTCGTAGCGCAGCGATGGTTGTCCCGCCCGGCGAAGTAACCATGTCTTTCAAATCAGCCGGATGGCGTCCCGACTGCTTCACCAGTTCAGTACTGCCCAAGACCGTCTGCAAAACCAGCTTACGAGCCATGTCGCGAGCCATGCCCAAGTAGACTCCAGCATCAATCATAGCCTCGATGAACAGGAACACATATGCAGGTCCGCTGGCGCTGAGAGCCGTTGACATATCAATCAACTTCTCGTCTGGAACATAAACTTCTTCACCCAACGTTTGCAGTATCTGTGACGTGGCTTTCTTCGTCGTCTCCGGCACGCTTTCAGACGCAGTCCAGACACTCATGCCGTGACCGATCTGCGCCGGTGTATTCGGCATAATGCGAATGACGGCCTTATGGTTGAGGCCCTCCGTCAGAGTCTTCATCGTAGCACCGGCGATAATTGACGCGACAGTGTGCTCCGGTCGTAACGACTTCTGAAGCTCCGGCAGAAGGTATGGCAAAGTCTGAGGCTTCACAGCCAGCAAGACAAGCTCAGAGCCTTCGAGCACGTCTGCATTGGAGGCGTAGGCCTTGAGGCCATACTTTCCCTCCAATGCGTCACGACGTTCCTGCACCGGTTCGCCGACCCGAACCTGCTCCGGAGAAGCCACGCCTCCCTCGATCACACCACCGATGATGGCCTCCGCCATCACCCCACCACCTATGAATGAAATGTTCATGGTTTCCTCAGTATTCATGTATCAGCAATCAGCTTAACCTAAAATTGCTGATACATGAGCGCTAATTTCTGATTGCTTATCAGGGAAGTTTGCTTTCGCTTGCCAGGGACACCGCCACTTTGATGCACTCCAGCATGCTTTCAGCATCAGCGATACCTTTACCCGCAATATCGAAGGCGGTGCCATGGTCAACTGATGTCCTTACAAAGGGTAATCCAAGATTCACGCTGATGCTCTTGGAAAAGTCATATACCTTGATAGGAATGTGGCCCTGATCATGATACATGGCCAACACAACGTCATACTTACCGTCGATTGCCTGCGGGAAAACGCTATCTGCCGGCACAGGCCCTGTGGCGTCGATGCCCATTTCGCGGGCAGCGTCCACGGCGGGCTTAATATGCTCAGCCTCTTCACTGCCGATCAGACCACCATCACTGGCATGCGGATTTAGCGCGGCAACGCCTATGCGTGGAGTGGGGAAGCCCCACATTTTGAAATGCTCATCCGTAAGCTTAATTTTGGCAAGAACATTGTCCTTGGTGACAAAATCGCACGCGATTCGCACCGACTTGTGGGTTGTCAAGTGCACGACCCGCAGGTTACGAGCGGTCAACATAGTGGCCACATTGTTAGCACCTGTCTGGCTTTGAAAGATCTCCATATGGCCAATATCAGTGTGCCCGGCCATTTTACAAGCCTCTTTGTTGATGGGCGCCGTCGCTATCGCCTGTACCTTTCCAGAGGCGGCCAACTCACCGGCATGCAGTATCCAGTCCACGACTGCTTTACCGGCTTCAACTGAATGTTTGCCCGGTTCAATAGAGCCGTAATCCAAATTTTCCAGGTCCAACACGTCGATATTTCCATACTCGCCCTTTACATCATCCAACGTATGGGCCAGGCTAGCCGTCCCAGGTGCGCCGATCAGACGAAGCGCGTCGCTCATTGCAGCGGTACTGCCTACGACAAATGGTCGAACATTGTCATACACCCACTTGTCTTGAAGGGCCTTGGCGGTTACTTCCGGTCCTATCCCCGCAGGGTCTCCCATGGTTATAGCGAGATAAGGTTTATCGGGCATCATTAATCCTTTGATTTATAGTCGAGGGTAAATTCTAGATTTAAGCGGTAGCTGACCTCGCCGCCCACAGTTCATTATAACCCCGGCAAATTACAAAGACGAGGGAGTCGGGAATTTCATGGTTCACATGCCATGAAGTGAAGGCATTAAATGACGGTTATCACATTTGATAATAAATTTTTTCGCTTCTCGATCATAAGGTGCTCCCGTTGTCTCGTTACAAAAATAGGTGAAAAAGCTCAATATAGCTCTAATTATCTATAGGTTTAGGTGGTTATTATGGCATTCATTCGAACAGTCCAATACGAAGACGCGGTCAGAATGGATATTCATCAGCGCATGCTAAATAGCCTAGTATTAACCATTAACTAAAATCTAAAATTAAAACTATAAAAGTAAAACAAAGTATGCTATTGTTTAGTTACCGACCGTAAAGGTTGCGTGCAACAGTCCAAGGAGCCTTCTTCTTGACCCGGAAGAGGCGGTGAGCAGGCATTGACGGATTTCTGTCGATTCGCCTGCTCGCTTGTTTTTTGGAGTTCTATTCCATTCCTCTAGGTCGTCCACTAATCAACGCACAGCACCACAATACAAGGAGCCAACGTGAGGCAAGCGCAACGATGTTAGGTATTTTTCTTCAAGAATTGGGGGGCAGCTGTAAATCGGGGTCCGAAGGGCCCACCAGCCCAAGCGGCAGTTCTTGACCCGGAAGAGACACATCGACTGGTGGGACCATTAGGGGGTGCGAACACCCTCCGCGGCCAGTATAGCATAATGGTTGGTCAGCTTGAATAAGGTTCTGCTGGTTTAAGAAATGAACCGAAGTCATCCTCTTCCATCTCATAGCGGGCCAAGCCAAACAAGCTAAACCTTCCCAGACGCATGAACGGCAGCTGCTAAATCCATTACTTTCAACCTGAGTTGCATCGGAATTATATTCTCAATTCAGCTATGTAGAAACATCAAATTCCAATCTACATGGTAAGAGCATTAATTTTGTAAGAGAACTATAAAAGTATAAATCACTACACAGAAACCGATTGTTTATCCAAACACTGTGCCATAATATTTACAGCACCCACCGTGCTAAGTCAGCACTATTTTCTCAAATACGTAATCACCTAAATCCAAGCTATTTGTAATAGTCGTATATTTTTTCAGGGAAGAAGATAATGGTTACCAAAACTAAATTTGTTAAGTACGGCAACCTCTCCTCAGATTCCATCGAAATGCGCCGAGACCGTGAACGAATGGTCTACAAGATTAACTGCCCATATTGCGGCGGACTGTCTATGGCGCTGTCTCCATATGCCGGTAATAGTAAAGCTGTCATTAAGACAAAATGTAATGAGGGGCATCGCGTCTCCATTATTCAGCGAGACAACGGCGTAATAGTAGGCTGGCACTAAGGCCAGAGGGAGATTCACCACATGGACTGGCATGGCAGCACTGTTTATTCACTGGACGACGGAGACAACTCCATCCAATATATGGTGGAACTACTAGGCAGCCACAACTACTACGTGTTGCAGGACACCGATGTTGAGCCCCTTCACCGACAACATTATTGCGGTTGCGGGCTGTAACGATGGTGTTCTTGCTACGTCTGCACTGACGCAGGGAGCCGATCTTTATATATCGGATGCAATGAGGGACGTCGAAGTCATGGCCCGATTGCGGGCATTCGAGGGGCGACTGTCAGCACCCTCCGTGTGAGACCTCTGATAAGAAAGTCTCCGCTCTCAGCCCAATATTGGTGGCTGAGGGTCTAGGCCATCAATACTATCATCATCCCGATCAACGATAATCGGTGTTTCGACGGCAAGACACCTGGGACAGTCGATTACTTCCCCCGGAGCAAACCGAACCTCTCCATACCCATCCTCGCCGCACTCCATCACGCCCTTGCCCATAAACATGACTCTATTAAAATTTCGGAAAAAGGCAAATATGCCGTGAACTCTCGTATCCTCGTTTTCGATACGAGCGGGCACCAGCGCGCCATAGAGGCCCTTCTGAGGAGTTTCAGTGGGCTTGTACCACCAGACCCATCGATTTGGATCGGATTGAATCATATTCAGCAAACACTTTAGACTTTGACTTGAAATCGATATGCTGCAGTTCGGGCTACCTAGTCGCACCAATTAGAACCCAAACTAATCAGCGACGAGCATAACCATTCGCAACCCGGATACGCTGTTGGAATCGTCTCTCAAAGGCTGCTGAACCACTCATATTTCAGTGGCAATCCTACAACATCGTGTTGTGGTTCGTATACGATCACAATGAGAAAATTGGGCATGTTTCCAGAGGTTGTTCATGTGATAGCAGCAAAAGAAAAAAGGGCAGCCTAATTACTTAGTCTACCCCTCAGTAAACGAAATGGATAAGACTTATATATGGAACGATCACCGAAAGCAACTAGGAGTAGTTCGGCAAATAAAAAGAGGCCTGCTCGATGCAGGCCTCTCTACTTAATAGCCCTTTTGGACCTTAGGCTACCCTTGTTGGTCCATCTCGTCCTGCACCGCAGCCCAATCAGCCACTTCGCGGATTTCCGCCAATAGCACTCGATCCACCACATCTTCGAAGTGCTTATCGTACTTAACATTGCCACACTTCAAGCAAATGAATTCCACCAGTCCATTCTGCGGGTCATATCCCCAACCCTCATACCCTGTCAGAGTGGAGCAGTGGCCACAGTGCGAGGGTGCGTAATTCGTCAAAGCGGTACCCGATGTATCCAGAAATTGCTTAATTTCCAACTTAGTTCTACCCCACGCCAGGTTGCATTAGTTTAATTATGGACACATTGAATTCATTTCGCACACGCAATTTAGGGTGTCTCTTCAACAGATTTGAATGGTTATCGTAACTATTTCATTTCGCATGCTGCTTGTTTGTCCGGTTGTTGACAGATGGGGTTACCTGCGCCTCGGGCAAATGTATCATTTCGCCCTTAACGATGGGTTGAAGCCCGAGGATGGCTAGGGCATGGGACAGATAAACAAATGAAAGGATGTGGTTGGCAAACTGCGCGCCGAGGTCTCCAGCATTCTTATGAAATTAAACTGGCCAGGTTACTATTCGCACAGTAAAACAGTGAATATTTTGACAATATTATTCTTTTCAAATATTTATTCAAGAAAAGAAAAAATAGAATCCCGTTACTAC
>CAJWRP010000003.1 GCA_913046025.1 uncultured Chloroflexota bacterium | reverse complement strand
TGAGCTGTCGTCAACTGGCTGCGTGGATCACCGACAACCGGGGCTTCAGCGTCTCTGAGTCCACCGTCTACCGCATCCTGCGTGAAGAAGGTTTGATCAAGTCGCCTCAAATGCTCCATCGGTAAACGCTGGATAGGCTATGGGGGCATAGAAATATTCCACCCCTACCTCAAGCCTTATAAGCCTTAATAGCATCCCCGCTATTCACCTGTTAGCCCCGTAGCCGTAGCTACTACCAGCCCCGCCTAAGCCCTAGCTTTCTGGGCTATACTGCCCCAGAGGCAGGGTTATGCGTGGTGGCGGCTAACAGCTAGGAGTCCCATGGGGGATTAGGTATATTTGGGATATATCACCCCACCGACCTCATAGTAGCATTATGAGCCTCAATAGCGCCCTCTAACTTAATTGAATCTTAGATTCAAGGAGGCAAATAATGCACATCGGAATCATAGGGACAGGCAGACTGGGTTCGTTCCGGGCACGCACCATGCGCGAGCTTGTCGATGTGACTAAACTGACTCTATACGACAGAAATTGGAGTAAATCCACAGCCGTTGCCCATGAACTGGAAGCGACGGTTGCTGGTTCGGTGGAAGAGGTTATCGATGCAAAGCCGGACGCTCTACTTATCTCCACTTCTACCGGAGACCATGCGACGTTGGTTGAAACTGGCGTTGAAGCGGGCCTACCCGTTTTCTGTGAGAAGCCTATATCCCTCGATCTCGCTGCTACAGAACGGCTGATGCAGCAGGTGTCCGCATCTGGAGTGCAGGTTCAAGTCGGATTTCAACGCCGGTTTGACATGGGTTTCCGAATGGCACGGGAGAAGGTCCTTAATGGTGAACTAGGCCGAATATATCTGGTTCGCATGGTCGGTCACGATCACGAACCGCCGCCAGAGAGTTTCATAAAGGGGTCTGGTGGTATGTATAAAGATATGCATATTCACGAGTTCGATCTTATTCCTTGGGTTGTTGGACAGCCCATCGTTGAGGTGTATGCGACGGGGTCTGTACTGGTGGATCAGGCTTTTCAGCGGCAGGGTGATGTAGATACGACTGCGGCTGTGTTGAAGTTGGCAGAGGGAGCACTGGTAGTGCTTACAGGTAGTCGACACAATCCGTTGGGGTACGATGTCCGTATGGAGTTACATGGGTCTGGTGACAGTGTTTCTGTTGGCTGGGACAAACGTGCTCCAATTCGGCCTCTGGAAACAGAAAGGGAGGGAGGGAGTTCGCCCTATTTGACTTTCTTCGATCGTTTCAGCGATGCGTACCGTGCCGAATTGGTTGAATTTCTTCGGGTGGCAAGAGGAGAGATTGAGAGCCCCAGCACTGTGAAAGAATCTTGGCAAAGCCTCCGAGTGGCTGTGGCGGCGGAGATGTCACGAATAGACCACAGACCTGTTTCTGTCAATTCTGTAGTCTGAATAGATACAAAGAGGCTATTTTCTTGAAAGAGCTTCTGTTAGAGCAAATACGCAAGGACGTCGCTCGTTATAACGACCGTTGAGAGGCATGGTGGGGACTTCCGATAACCCAAGTCCGCAGCGTCCCTCTCAGCGCAGCACATCGCCAGATCCATGATGCCTTGCATCATCTAGGGTTCACTGCCCGAACTGCCGCGATACAGTTCAAACAGCAGTCAGAAGGCGACCATAGAGAAAATAAGCCAGGAGAAATAGCGATGCCCTTCGACACCTCATCTTGAACGGCACAATATTGTGTAAATATACAAGAATAGATAAGTAATCATGAGTAAATCTGTTAACTATTTCCCTATTGAAGAATACCAGCGAAGGTGGGAGTGTGTACGACAGGCGATGGCCCGAAAGGAGCTCGACGCCTGCTTGGTCTCAAGTCCAGAAAACGTCTATTACATGACAGGCCTCAACTATCAAGGCTATTTCGCCTTTCAGGCTCTGCTCTTCCCTCTGGAAGGGCAACCATTCATCATCACCAGGGCCATGGAAAAGGCAACTGTCCGAGACTTGGTGGTGCCGGACGTGGAACACGTTGGCTATTCAGATGGGTCAGGGGTCTCTTTGGAAGGCACCGTGCCCGACCGTAGCTCCTTCATCCAGCAGGTTGACGCCGTATGTAGGACCATCAACGACGTGGGGCTAAGCTCCGGGCGAATCGGCCTTGAGAAATCTAGCAACTTCTTTCAACTCGGGGTCGCTGAAGGAATAATCGCTGGTATCCCGAATGCCAAGTGGAGCGATTGCTCAGGCCTAGTGGAAGAGTGTCGTGAGGTGCAGTCTCCTCTTGAAATTGAATGCACGCGTGCGGCCGCAAAGATCTCGGACGATATGATGCGCTCGGCCATTGATGCTGCAGGGCCAGGAGTAGCTATGGCTGATATCGTTGCTAACGTGTACGCGACGATGATTCAAGGTGGAGGCACCCCCCCAGGCTTTATTCCCTTCATTCGGTCCACCAAAACGTTGGAACACGAACACGGAACCTGGGACCAAAGCAAGCTCGAGACAGGTGAGATTCTGTTCCTTGAAATGTCGGGCTGTATTCGCCGGTACCACGCACCCGTTGGACGCCTTGTCTACATTGGCGACCCACCTAAGGGAACAGCAAGCGTACTCTCGGCTAGTCGTGACGCGATCGAGGCAGTAGTTGAGGCTATGGAGCCGGGACTCAAGGCGGGAGAGGTCTATCAGGTATGGCAGGAGACGGTGAACCGAGCCGGATTCTCTGAGTATCGTCGACACCATTGCGGTTATATGGTTGGGATCGGTTTTCCACCGGCTTGGTCCGGGAGTGGTGTTCCCATGGGATTACGTTCGAACTCGGATTTGGAACTACGCCCAGGGATGGTTTTCCACTTACTATCCTGGCTATTGGAGACTAATCAAGGTAGTGCATTTATGTCTGACTCCGTGGTTGTGACTAAAGACGGTTGTGAGCTTCTCACGTCGGTAAGTCGAGAACAAACCGTTAAATAAGGATGGTAGCCCTGGCTGGACTCGAATTCAGGCACACGGTATGTTGTCAATCAGCAAAAGTGGCACAAATCGGGACCCGAGATAATTACTGTTAAGGAGAGCCGACGCTGAGTTCCCTGACGGTCATATGGTGCTGGCGGTAACGTCGCGACGAGTCTCCAACTAAGAACTTCTCCTTGTAGGATCCAACTGCCGCATGCCGCCGTGAGGCGGTATCAGAAGGCATCTGTCTCACACGGCATGGCCACGCTCTAGTATTAGGACAGGCTATACTGCCTCCAGAGGCAGAATTCAGAAGTGGTGCGATGAAGAAAGCTAGACGATGCTATCCTTTGGCTTTGTAAATCATTCCAAGTACAACTTAATGCGCAGCTAGGCACCTTACTACATGAGCAAATCCGTTGTTTCATGGGCTTTATACGACGTAGCAAACACCGTATTCAACTTGGGAGTCGTTGGTCTCTTCTTACCGCTCTCGATAAACGAAAGACAAGGCACAACCGATGCAGACCTAGGGTTTCCGATAGTGGTTTCTATGCTTATTGTCCTTGTAGCTAGTCCCTTCCTTGGAGCTTTAACGGATCAGTTAAAAGGCAGGATACGAACATTTACACTACTTAATATTGTTGCAACCATCTCAATTCTTCTGATCGGGTTCAGCAGTACAATTATGGGTACCTTGACCTTTTTCTCTACAGCATTTGTATCCGTGTACCTGGCTGAACTTCTATATAACTCAATGCTGAAAGATGCTTCTACTTCGGAAAATAGGGGTAAAATAGGCGGCCTAGGAATCGGATTAGGCTACGTGGGTTCACTTGTTGTGCTATTAGTGGCCCTTCAATATAGTGAATATAATTCCAATTACAGTTCCGCATTCCTAGGGATTGCATTAATTTACATTCTGGCTGCACTTCCACTCACCATATTCTTTGACGAAAAGCACCAGGCGCACACACAACCCAAAACAAATATAGTGTTGAGTGCCACTTGGAATCAAATTAAGCGGAGTTGGGACCATTTCAAACAAAGTCCTATATTACTGAAATACTTCATTGCGCGTTATTTCTATATGGTGGCGGTGACTACCTCTTCAACATTCGCTGTGTTATATGGTTTAAAAACTATGAATTTTACCGAAAGGGAAGTGGAACTAGTATTGCTTCTCGGAACAGTGTTTGCCATTCCAGGTGCGATGTTATGGGGGTACATAGTTGACAAAATAGGACCAGCATATGCTCTAAAATGGAATATATTGGGATGGTCACTGGTGCTAGCTGCTGCATTTAGCATCCCAGCGATGAACCTCAGCAATCAGCTTTGGTGGCCGTTGAGTGCCATCCTAGGACTCTTCTTTGGGGGCTTGTGGGCCGCAGATAGACCACTACTCATTCAACTCTCTCCGTCAAATCTGGGAGAGATGTTTGGGATTTATGGGGCAGTTAGCCGTTTAGCCTTTTTAACGGGGGCTTTTGTATGGCCTCTTATCGCTGTAACTATGGGCCTAGGGCAGCCAGCAGCCGTCTTTTTCCTCCTGTGCTGTAGCCTTGTGGGACTGGCTGTATTGATCGTGTGGGTGGTATCGGAAGATCGCCTAAGCCCTTCGTCACAACATCCTTAAAGCTCTTAACTACATTTTCGCGATTCACATACCAGTTCCGTAGCCTTATAGTAGCCTAGCCCAAGCTTTTTGTTGCCACCCAGACTAAACTGCTTCCAGAGGCAGGGTGTGTGAGGTGGGTGGCTTACCTAACGGCTATGAGTCCCATGGTGAATTAGGTACAACGGTGGGACTAAAGAAATATTCAACCCACCTACTTCGTAATAGTCTTATTTGCGTTAATAGTATACTTACAACTACCCAATAAAATTTTATTCGGAGCACC
Source organism: uncultured Chloroflexota bacterium (assembly GCA_913046025.1). The sequence continues at coordinate 11,415 of CAJWRP010000003.1, read as the reverse complement.
AAACTAAGGGTACGGCAATTTGGTCAGGATTCTTTAAACCTAAAAGAAAGAGAAGTAATGTGGCCTAAAAATGAAAGACAGGCGGGTCTAATAGATCTCGCGCAGACTATTTCCAAGGAAATAGAGCGGACGGCTGCCGAACATGACCGAAACGGGTCATTTCCAATTGAGCATTTTGATTTCATGAGGAATCAAGGTTACCTTCGGGCGACGGTGCCAAAGGAGCAGGGAGGGGAAGGTCACGGGCTAAGCGACATTACGCTCGCGCAGTATGAAATCGGGAAAGGTTGCGGGGCCACAGCTGTCTCCGTTGGCATGCATCACATGGTGATCGGTTCAGAATCCGAAGCGCTGGCCTGGCCGGGTAAGATACGAGGCAGAATCTTCCGAGAAGTAGTCAAGGACGGCGCAATCGCCAACAACATCGCCTCCGAACCAGATCTTGGGTCGCCGAGAGGTGGTGGCAGGCCAGCCACCACACTGGCGAAGACAGCCGATGGAAAATGGGTTTTGAACGGAAGGAAGACCTGGGCAACTCTTTCCCCAATTCTGACTTACGCAATCACGCTAGCTGCGGTAGAGGACGGAACTGGAGATATCGCTCGTCTTGCCGTCAGGATGGATTCCACCGGAGTATCTATTGATGAGACCTGGGATTCTATGTCGATGAGGGCCAGTGGATCGCACGACATAATTTTCAGTGATGTGTTGGTCACTGAGGAAAATTTTGTTTCTAGGTCTAACCTGTCATCACCAACGAGCAAGTCTCCCAGTGGTGCTGCCTGGTTTCCACTCCTCCTGAGCGCAGCAAATCTCGGAATCGCTCACGCGGCATCTGACTATGCCGTCGATTTCGCAGTAAATCGCAAGCCCACAGGCTCGGCTGACACGATCTCTAAGATACCGCATGTCCGTGAGCAGGTGGCACGAATGGAATCCATGATGCTAGTAGCCCGGCGTTCCCTGTTCTCATGTGCCGAGGACTGGGAGGGAAACCCGGAGGAGAGAAATAATCTTCTTCCTGAAGTGTCCATCACCAAGGTCAGATGTATCGAAACAGCAATTGCCGTGACGGATCTGGCCATGAGAATCGTTGGAGGCGTGGGTCTGGAGCGCAATCGGCCCCTTGAACGTTATTTCAGGGATGTTCGAAGTGGTATCGCTAACCCACCGATCGAGGCACGTGCCTTAGAGCAACTTGCATCTCATATCCTGGAGGGACATTAATTCTGAACCAGCCGTTTGGAACTGCCTGAGACAGTGGCGGTTAGCTCAATGATTTAGAGTCAGACATATCCATGGGATAATCCAGTAGTCAGATAGTCTCCTCTGAATTATTGGCTTGTATGCCTTCACCGCATCTTCACTGGCTAATGAAACGGGGGCTAGAAATACTCGGTTAGCTTAACCCTAAAGTAGGCGTGCTTGCTACCAGCATTGCAGTCCAGTGAAGCTAGGACGGTAGCGATATCACTCTTGGATATATCTAGGAGCGACTTATCGATAGTGTTTACAAATCTAATAAGATAGCCTTCGTAGAACTGGCATGTGCTAAGGCTGAGACCCCTTAGTCGTCTATCTGATACAAAGAGCTATTGACGAGGCGGACATCACCCGCAGGGGGATGCGCTCTTGAGCGACTTAAAACCGCTTCCTGCAAGGGAGTGGGGGTTCGAATCCCTTCCTGGGCACCAGATCTCATTCGAGGGTGATCGTAAGTTCCTTCGTGCCCTACCTCTAGAAGCCCACCGCCTCCGCAGTTTGGAGCGTGTGAGTGCCGGCGCGCAGGACGTTGTGTACGCGATCGACCACAAGGGCTGATGGCCTGCCGAACCGATACCACGCCTCTATGTCGCTGACTACCTCGATGCGATGGCCCATGTTCCGCAGCGCCTCGACGACGCTGCCATCCAAACGCGAGTCCACGAGGTTCACCTGCCCTGCGGCGTCGGCTCGCGGGACGGTGATGGCTTCCTGTGGTCCCATACCGAACTCGAGGACATTCAGCGCCACGTTGATGTTTGCATTGATCACCTGGCGTCCTCCGGGTGCGCCCACACTCAGGTAGGACTTGCCCTGTTTGGTTGCGAGCAGCGGGGCCATGTTGACGAGCGGTCGTTTCCAGGGGGCGATGGAGTTGGCCGCACCCGGCTTCGCGTTGAACCATGTCATCCCGTTGTTCCAGATGAAACCCAGTCCCGGCGTAACCACCCTCGAACCAAACGTACCGACGGCGGTCTGGGTGCACGAGACAATGTTGCCATCGTTATCAGCTGCGCCAAGATGCGTCGTGCAGTCACCGGAGCTATCGGTGGGCGAAACAGGACTGTCCGACGGGCGAGGCCTCCCCTCAAGAGGCCAAGGGTCGTGGATCTCTTGTGTTGCGAAGTAGGTCCACGGTGGCTCGTTCGACATAGCCTCGACCGCCGCCCGTTCCTCATCCAACTGTCCCGCGATCTGCTTGGCATACTCCTTGGACAGCAGGCCCTTGAGTGGAACATCGACGAAGTCCGGATCCCCCATGTATCGGAATCGGTCGGCGAACGCATGACGCGAGCCCTCGACGAATGTGTGAATGTGCTCTTTGGAATTGTGTCCCATCGAACGCAGATCGAAATTTTCGAGGATGTTGAGCGTCTGTAGGGCCGTCCATGAACCGGAAGGCGCGGTCGGGGAAAGTATCTTGTAGTCGCGGAAGCTGGTCGTCAGCGGCTTCTTGATGGCGGGCTCGTACCTCGCGAGATCATCTCGTGTGATGAGTCCACCGTTGCGGCGCATGTCCTCATCGGCTGCCGCGGCGACCTCTCCCTCGTACATCCCGGCGCGTCCGGATTTGGCGATGCGCCGAAGCACCTCGGCCAGATCACGCTGAACGAGTCTGTGGGAGGCGGTGTTCGGCGAGCTTGGATCTGGGGTGTAGTCCGGAGGGGCACCGTTCGGAAGAAATATCTCGCGACTGCCTGGATGTCGCTGGAGGCCGGCCATTGAGCTGCCGATCATTAGGGATAGCAGCCAGTACACGCCGAAGCCCTCTTGTGCCAAGTGGATCGCTGGTTCCATCACCTGCTCCAGGGGGAGCTTGCCAAGCTGCTCGTGGGCGACGCAGAGCCCAGCGGCCGTTCCCGGAAGTGCGACGGAGCGATACCCCTCCGCGTTCTCGTTGTCTTCCACCGCGAATGTGGATATGCCGGTGCCGGGTCCGGTGATCTTGTACATGTCTGGTCGAGCAGCACTTGGTGCTCGGGGACCGAACTCGATAACCAGATCAGTACCGGGCGGATATTGACCAGTTCCAGTTTCGAGGTGGACGAGCAAGAACCCGACCCCGGCGATGCTGGTGTTGTTCGGCTCAACGACAGAGATGGCGAAACCTGTCGCCACGGCAGCGTCAACGGCGTTTCCACCCTTGCGGAGCATCTCCAGGCCAGCTTCCGCTGCCAAGGGGTGCATGGCAGTCACGACGCCATTCGCCGCGACAACCTCGTTCTTATCGGGCCGCCAGACTCCCCGCAAACTCATCGGTGTTCCTCCAGTCGATGCTCCCGGTCTGTCGCAGGTCAATCCACAGCAAAAACTTAGCCCTCGACCCAATGGGCGAACAGCGGTCTGGCCTCGGGTAAAATAGAATCGAGTACCTCAGCTGAAATCGTCGGATTTACGCTGTCCTTGCCCTTGGTCTCCACCACAATCCGGATGTGGTCCGGATGTCCCTCACGCTGGACGTTGAGGTTGAGCCACCACGGGGCGTATCGGACGCTCATGGCGACTCGAGGCTGGTCGCTGTTGTTTTCCGCCACTGAGTGCCACAGACGGCTGTCATAGATCACCACATCGCCGGGACCGCCTGTGACGTTGATCTCCTCGGGATGAATTGCGTCCCGGTCTACGCCATTTTCGCCCGACGGGTTGTTGGGAGAGCGGTGACTTCCAGGCACGATCAGAGTCCCGCCGTTCTCGGCGCTGAAGCTGGTCAGCATCCACAGCGACGACAGGTGCATCATCGTATCCGGGTATGGTGCCGGGATATGCGACTCGACTGTCTGATTGTATGGCCAGTCAGAGTGCCAATAGCCCCGTTCAGTCCCCGGCCAGTTGACCAGTCCACCCACTGTCGAGACTCGGAAGTACTTGCCAAATATGGCACCCGCAGCTGCCATGATGCGCTTGTCTGCCAGATAGGACGTTACTTCAGGTATCGTGCTGATCAGGCCCTTCACCCCGCCCACTCCTGCGGCGCTGACGCGATGCCCGTGAGCGCGGGTCTGCGCAAGAAAAGCCTCGTGCTCTTCGCGCTGGTTGGCCTCCTCCGACAGAATCGTTTGGCGTACCATATCGATCTGGTCGCCGGGAATGGCGTCCTTGAAAATACACCAGCCATCGACGGCCAGCCTTTCGAGCACCTCTTCGTTCTTCATGTCTTCTCCTTTTCCATCGGCATGGCCCACTCTAGAGATCGTTCGCTTATTGGAGGGACCATCCCAGGCGTTATCGCCAGCATCGGATGCTGTTCGAATGATAGGGTGGCATCACCACACCAGCCGCGTGTTGCAGGCTAGCCCATTCTGATGCGCGGGTCCAGGATGCCTAGGAAAATGTCGGACATCAGCGTCCCGATGACGGTCAGGGTGCCGAGAAGCAGCACGATGGCCCCCGACACAAATAGATCCTCCGCTAGTAGAGCCTTCAGGAGCAAAGGCCCCTCGGTTGGCAGACTTAGCACGACCGAGACGATTACGCTCCCCGACATCAATACCGGCAGCAGGTATCCCAGCGTGCTCACCAACGGGTTGAGCGCCAACCGCACGGGGTACTTCAAGATCAGCTTCCACTCGGGCAATCCCTTCGCACGAGCGGTGACCACATAGGGCTTGTGCAGCTCGTCCAGCAGATTCGCCCGCATCACGCGTATGAGGGCAGCCGTACCTGCGGTGCCCACCACGAACGCTGCTATCCACAGATGCGAGATGAGATTCATCACCCGCCCCCAGCTCCACTCCGCCTCGATATATTCGCGAGAGAACAGGCCGCCGATCTCGTGGTCTGGGAAATATGTAAATGTGACCCACAGCAGCCACAGCGCCAGGAGGAAGTCGGGCACTGCCAGGCCCATGAAACCGAGGAATGTGAACGTGTAGTCTTCGATACTGTGCTGTCGAACGGCGGAATAGATCCCGATAGGTATGGAGAGGCCCCATGCGAACAGGGCCGTGGTTCCCGCCAGGATGATGGTCATCAACAGACGTTCGGAGATGATCTCTGACACAGGTTTTTGGAATACCAACGACCGGCCGAGGTCGCCCCGTACGACCTTCCAAATCCACTTGGCGTACTGGACGTACATCGGCCTGTCCAAACCGAACTGCACTCGAAGTCCTGCCGCAAGGTCCAGCATCGCCGGGGTTGTCTCAGCTCCCTGAGCTCCGCCCTGCACCAGATCGAGAATATAGGTGTCCACGAAGTCGCCCGGCGGAAGCTGAATCACGACGAAAGAAATTACAGACAGTGCCCAGATTGTCAGCAGCGAGAGAAGCGTTCGGCGGATGATGAACGAAAGCATGCAGCCGGTCTCCAATACTCATAAGGTATGAGGTATAAACGTGGAAAAGGTGCCCCAGTTTCGGCCCTGAACTGGCGACGTCGCCCATTCTACCATGTGATCGGCGGCTCGACTGATCCACGGTCCGATGTCCTCTCGCGTAGACAATACACGACATGGTGTAGCGTGCAAGGCAAGAACACCTGAGAGTGGGCTTCAGAGGTGGGACCATGACCGAAATAGAGATACGTACCTACGTTGATTCTGATCAGGACGCGGTGGTGGACTTGTGGCGAGAGTGCGACCTCGTTGTCCCTTGGAATGACCCGGTGAAGGACATTCGACGCAACAAGCTATCAACTCAGACGGACATGTTTCTTGTCGGGATGCTCAACACCTGACTAGTCGGTACCGCAATGGTGGGATACGACGGGCATCGCGGCTGGATCAACTACCTGGCGGTGGCGTCAGATTCAAGGCACAGTGGACTCGGGCGTCGACTCATAGACGAGGCTGAGACACGCTTCAGGGCACTGGGTTGCCCCAATATCAACCTCCAAGTCAGAAGCTCGAATACCGATGTGATCGCGTTTTACGAAAGGATCGGGTTCTCTGTGGACGACGTCGTTAGCATGGGCAAGCGTCTTGAGGATGATCAGAGTGGTTAGCGCAAATCCGGAGCTGCTCCGCCTAAGGGATCTCGTCCACGGCAACCGGCCGCCCCTCTCGGAGAGAGCGTGTGGCTGCCTCGGCGATACGCAACGCCTCCAACGCGTCGGCGCCTGAGCAGGGGCTGACTATCTCTCCGCGAGCGACCTTCAGGAACGCCTTCAACTCGTCCTGGTACGCGGATTCGAACCGGTCCATGAAGAACTGGTGTCTTCTCGCAGACCCATCCTCAGGGTCACCGTCCAGCGCCCGAAGAGGTTCCTTGCCTCCGGTGCCGACCACGACGCTGTCACGGGACCCGAACAGCTCAAGCCGGACATCGTACCCCAGAGGGTCGTGGCGAAGGCCGGTGATGACGGCTACTGCGCCGCCCTCAAGCGTCAAAAGCGCAGCGGCGGTGTCCACGTCCCCGATGTTTGGGAACGCCTTGTTGTCCGTCAGTGCGTTGCCCCGCGCGTAGACCTCGATCACTTCAAGGCCAGTTGTCCAGCGCAGGACGTCGAAATCGTGGATCATCATGTCCCGGAACAGCCCTCCGCTGGCCCGTATGTAGGCGTCGTGGGCGGGCTGCGGGTCATGGGTCGCGAGACGGGCCGCGTAGAGCCGACCGATGTCGCCGGATGCAACCAGACGCCTCGCCTCGATGTAGCCGGGGTCAAAGCGTCTTTGGAAACCTATCTGTAGGGCTACACCGTTCTGCTCCACGACATTCAATGCGCTGACCGTGGAGTCCAGGTCCAAGGAGATCGGCTTCTCGCAAAAAATCGGCAATCCGGCCTCAGCGCCCGCGCGAATCAACTCGGCGTGGACGTCGGTCGCAGCCGATATAACCAACGCGTCGACCTCTTCGATGAGCGAAGATACATCTGGGAGGGCTCGGGCTCCGATATCCTTTGCGACTCTTTCCGCTTGTCCAAGATCAACGTCTGCGACAAAGAGCGATGTCACTCCTTCCAGTGAAACAAGGTTCTTCGCGTGGAATGCGCCTATCCGACCGGCGCCGATGAGCCCTACCTTCATGTTGATGCCTCCATGGGGTGTCCCGACTTGGATTGCATTATTCTACCCACAACATCACGCCCCATTGCCTGGTTCGAATCGCTTCCACATAGCGAGACCACGACCCTGCCAAATGAGTTGCGACGATAATAGCGCTGAGTAGCAGACACAGAGCGATGAGGCTTCCTGGTTGCCGGGTCAGGATCGTTAGAGCGTTGAGCAGTACAAAGCCCACAGCCCCACCAAGGACGACGTTGCGGGACATGAGGATCAACACGGACGAGGGTACCACTGCCACATAGAGTCCGTCTACTACGCGGGACCCACCTAGGTAGCGGGCGAGACCTATCGCCCACCGCCTGCCTGGGCACCGTGGTTCTGAGCTCGAATGCACACTGGACCTGACATCCAGATTAGCCTTTGCCGGTAAAATCTGGATTTAAGGCGTTACCCATTCCTATCGAGACGCCCTCGCGCACTTCATCACGGGTCGCATCCAGAGGCAGACTGTAGTCGCACCTATAGCGCTGCGGTACTCCGGCGTTGCGTGCACCCTGAGTACGGGGCATGTGCTGTTCGGGAGGGCACCTCCGTGACGCTGGAGGCGCCCCACGGGCATTTGGAGTGGGGTTGTACGTAGAAAGATGTGCCTATTTTCGTGGTGCGTCTAGTTCGGCCCTCTAGACAGGGATTCTCTGTTATAAGTGTTCTTATGTAACTCAAATTTGGCAAACATACTCCAGTGTACAAGCTTCTTCTTGCCGCACTACCGTCGAAAAGAGATGATACCGTCGATGTCCAAGTTATCACCGGTACTGTATTTCTCACTGTTTGGTGCGTCGATTAAGAATGCAAAATCCCGGGTGGACAATTCACGGACGAGAGCCACGTGATAGGGGATCCATGATCCTCTAGAGGGAGCAATGTCCTCAGTCTCAACGCATGTATCATATCGTGCTTTCAAGGCCAGATATTTAAGGATCCCCTTGACAAATAGAACCTTCAATATGTTATTCTATTTACAGGTCGAACAAATAACGCCAAGGAGGTAATCGGGCCAGCGTTTGGCGAGGCAGGTAACGGATAGGTAAGGTTTACAATGAGGCCAATCCCTCGGTCTCAACGCATGTATCATATCGCATTGCCAAGGCCAGATATTTAGGGATAACTCTATTGACAAATAAGACGTCGGCATATGCTATAAGGGTTATACGACTAACAGCACATGACTAGAAAAGTGTATCATCCGGGGTAATGAGTCAAATTAAAGCGACAAAGCGCTCTCTAAATGAGGAAGAGGCACGGTATTTACTGGACTTGATCCTGGAGACACTAACCGTTTTCGATTATCCGACGCCCTCCGTGTTTTCCGGGATCTGTCGCGCGGTCTTGGTATCTTTCTGGAAAGGCACCGGATATCCAATCGATGGTGTCGAGGAAGAAGCCGTCACTCTTTTCAGGCAGCTAAATATTTTTTGTTACGAGCATCGTGAGTCGTATGGCTGGTTCCTGGACTGGAGCAAGCGGTTGAGCACGATGGTAAGCAATCGACGTGTTGATGATTAGGATTCGAAACCAGGTCACTTAATATCGTAAATTAGCCAGGTTCGCAATGAAGGAAGGAGGTCGATAGCACTCAAAAGACATATGGGACAATCGTTCATACAAACAACTATCAATGTAGAAAGGAACAATTTTATGGCTATGCAACAAAATAATAGTGATGATAAGGAAATGGAATGCCATCGTTGTGGTCGGACTGAAGATATAAAATACGTAGAGCAGTTGCCCGGTAAAGGCCTGATTTGTGAGCAGTGCGCGCCCAAAGCGTCGCTCAACAGGCTGCTAATAACTGGCCCGTTTGCGAGGGATCCAGTAACTGGGCCGTTTGTGAGGGATCCAGTAACCAAGATGCTGTCCGACGGAAAAACTTGGGCGCAGAATTTGCCACTGTCTTGTGGTTGTGTAAAGCGAAGAGTTAGGACCAATCCCCGACAACAGTGGGGAAAATATCTTCCCCTCCGTTGGTGCGAAACTCATAGACCACGCAAGGGCGAGTCTATGTAGGAGTGTGCTTGACAAGAATTGTATCAGGCTGTATAAATAAGTAGTTGAATATTGGAGTAGCTCAATAGAAGCTAGGCAGGTCGCATTGCTGCGAAGAAAGGTAAAATTGATAGAAGGTCATAAAAAGTACGGCGTCTTAGGAAAAAATACAGAGTTAGGGGTTTTGGTCCTGGCCTGGAACGGGGTCACCGCGAAGGAGATTACAAAGGTTTTGAATATCAGTGTAAGTGCGGTTTATAAAATTTTAGGGGTTCACGACATTGACCCCAAACCCGCGAAACGCATTTCATCTGAGATTGGCAATGTGATTCACTTCCATGTGACCGGGAGCGAGGCCACACTCGACGAATCCTACACATGCATCGAATGCGGCGTGGTCTGCGAGTTCCCGTTGGACCACCGAAATTGGTTCGAGGAGAAAGACCTCAAATTGCCAAAGCGATGCAAATCTTGCGTTATGCGGAAAAAAGCACGATACGATGAATGACTCGCCTACCTAAGCAAGTCCCTCCGTCTCTACCACACACAGAACACCAACCTCCTCCCCAACGGGTGAAGGCTGGTCTGATCCCTTACGGTATGGTGTTGGAAGTGACATCCAACCAGGGTCTCCGAAGAACACTAGGATCAGGATCCCGCGGCTGGAGCAGCGGTCTTGGCTTGGTGTTCGGGCCGAAGCCGTCGGCGACTTCCTGATGTCAACGATCAACTAGTCCGCTCAGCGAAAGGTACACCCGAAAGATGAGCTTCGAGACACGAACACTGTAGATGGTCAGCGAAAATGGGACACCTGTGAGGGCTGAAGAACCCGAAAGACAAAGAGTGGTGCGAGCTCCGAGACGAGGGTAGAGTTACCCGAGAAAGGAACAGACTGTGTATCGTCAGCACATATGGGACAGCTGAGGGAGATTTGAGAAGCGACAGAGAGGGGGAGGCAACTAGGACTCCCCTGGCCTGGGACCGGGTTGGACCCACGGGATATCAAACACGATTGCTCCCTTTTGGGAGGGGTGAAATTTCAGTTTCGGGTGGCTACAAATGCTTGACTACTACCGGATTGCCGATCTCCTCGAACCTGAAGAGATTCAGATTCAGTCGACGGTCCGCGAGTTTGTGGATGACGAGATATTGCCTCACATTGCCGATTGGTGGGAGGAGGGCGGGTTTCCAGAGCATCTTGCTCTCAAATTGGGTGATTTCGGGCTGCTGGGCGCGAACTTGCCGGTGGAGTACGGAGTCGCAGGCGTAGGCAACGTGGCCTACGGGCTGATCATGTACGAACTGGAGCGCGCAGACTCCGCCCTCAGGAGCTTCGCCAGCGTACAGGGCGCTCTGGTCATGTATCCGATACATGTCTACGGTTCAGAGGAACAACGCCGTCGCTATCTTCCGGCCCTCGCCTCAGGCGAGTCCATTGGGTGCTTCGGACTTACGGAATCGGAGGGCGGATCAGACCCGGGTGCAATGCAGACTCGGGCCCGGCGAGACGGTGACACGTACGTCCTCACTGGTACCAAGATGTGGATCACCAGCGGCAATACCGCCGATGTGGCGATTATTTGGGCCAAGGACGACGATGAAGTGGCGCGTGGTTTCGTCGTACCGACCCAGTCCCCTGGATTTTCGGCCCGTCCCGTCATGCAGAAGATGAGCCTCCGCGCCTCCGATACTGCGGAGCTGGTGCTAGACGAGGTACGTGTTCCGGCCGACGCGATCCTTCCGGGAGCACACGGCCTGTCTGCGCCGTTGGACTGCCTGACGCAGGCTCGCTACGGCATTGTATGGGGCGCGCTGGGCGCCCTGGACGCCGTCTACTCCGAGGCTTTGGAGTTTGCAAAACAGCGGTCGACCTTCGGCAAGCGGATTGCTTCCCGCCAACTGGTGCAGGCCAAGCTAGTGGATATGCTGGCCGACCACACCAAGGGGCTGCTCTTGGCCTGGCGTTTGGGGAAACTCAAGGACGAGTGCGGAATGACCTTCACCCAGGTCTCGCTGGCCAAGCGAGAGAACGTGCGATCGGCACTGCGGGCGGCCCGCACGGCCCGTGAGATTCTTGGGGCCGAGGGAATCACTCTTGGCCGCGGGGCCATCCGGCACATGCTCAACCTGGAATCAGTGGATACCTACGAGGGTACCCACGACAT
>CAJWRP010000002.1 GCA_913046025.1 uncultured Chloroflexota bacterium | reverse complement strand
CGGTGCCTGTGTTTATCAGAAAGCAGCGGGCCGAAAGGTGGCGGTCGATGTCTATGTGGGAGCCGTCCACCGCCACGACGCTGAAGTCGTCCGGAATAGGTGGAGCGGAGAAGCTCTCTTTTGGGTCACCAGTGAAAGAAGGCACATTCCAGAGAAGCGTCGAGCGGCTCTCTTCGTGCTTCGCCTGGTAAGCGTCCAAGTCGAAGTTGCCGACCGTTTCCACTGCGGTATCAATGCGGCGAAACTTGTCGTTGTTGCGGTTCTTCAACTCTGCTGCCATGCTGTCGATCTGCAGCGCGGTGATTGTTAGATCAAGGGACATCGTTAGTTCTCAGTTCTTGGTTTTTAGTCTTTAGTGCTTAGTAATTAGTTCTTGGGGACTCCGTGGGGGGCAACTAAAAACTAACTACTTATTACTCAAAACTGTCGCGCCTCAGCGCAAGATACGCGCGTCCCCCACGCGGTGGGTTATTCGCTGGGCATCCATGTAGTCCACTAGCGCCAGAGCGTACTTGCGGCTCGTGCTGAACAGGTCGCGGACGCCTGCTACGGTGATCTCGCCGTTGTCGTTGATGTGCTTGGAGACCTGCTCTACCATGCTGGCATAGGCCGAGGCAGAGAACACCACGGCGTCATCGACCTTAACCACGCGCCCCTCTTCAACCAGCAGGTTCACCACCTCGGCATCCGGTGTGGCGTCCCTTGATGGCGAGAAAGGGTTTGCTTCCAGGTCTTGCAGATAAGCGTCCACAGCCCTTTGTTGCACAACGCTCAGAGTTGGTTCGTAGTCTGGCAGTCGCACCAGGGTCCCGTCTTCGATGACGAAACTGTCCTGTTGCAGCCTGGGAAGGGCGAAATTGAACACCTGCGGGCTAATCTTGAGCCTGCTGCGTAACTCCTCTTTGGGCGCACCCCTGCGAAGAGGGAACTGCTTGTAGTAACCCTCCAGCGCGGCCTGGGCGTCTCGACCAAGTTTGGCCCATCCCGATGCTGTGTACGCGTAAGTGCCTGGGCCTACCTTGCCGTTGCCCAGCGTGATGACGGCCCCTTCCGACGCCATGTCCTCAATCTCAGACTTCACGGCATCGGGACTCATGTTCGCCAGCTTCACCAGGTCGTTAAAGGCGGCGGGCTGGGATGACTCGATAGTGGCCAGCAGTATGTCAGTTTCGGAACCCTGCTCCATAATGGCCAGGCGCTCCAGCGTGGGGGCGTGCATACGGCGGTGCCTGGGCGCGTCAATCTCGACGATGTTTCCTCCGCCAAGGGTCGTCTGGTTGGATCGGATGACGTAGTAGTCGCCCTTGACGATGGCTAGCGGCCTGTCCAATTTGAGCTGAGCCCAGGTGGACTCGCCCGGCTCTACCTGATTACCCTCCAGAAGGCGTAACTTGGCCAGTACCTCGCTGCTGCCTGTGTGAACGGTGACCTCCATGTTGTGGCGGAGGGCATGCGGAGCGTCCAGTATCACTCGCAGTCGAACATCCAGAGCGTCAGTCGGCTTCAGCCAACCCGGAATGGTCAGCACCTCGCCACGACTTATCTCGTCCTGTGAAATGCCCATCAAGTTGGCTGCCACCCTGGTTCCTGGCTGGGCCTCGTCCTGCTTTTGCCGATGAGTCTGCAGGCCGCGCAGGCGAGTCGTCTTGCCTGATATAGCCAGCTCTACCTCTTGGCCGGCCTTCAGAACGCCATCTATAAGGGTGCCAGTGACCACCGTACCGAAGCCTGTTATAGAAAATGCACGGTCTATGGGAAGCCGGGGCCGCCCTATGTCGCGTTTGGCCGGGGTCTGCGTCAGCATCTCGTCTATAGCTGCGATGAGTTCAGGCAGGCCGTCGCCAGTTATGGCAGATACAGGGTAGATGGCAGACCCCTCCAGGGCAGTGCCCTCCAGGACCTCCTCCACCTCTGTGGAGACAAGCTCCAGCCAGTCCTCGTCCACCAGGTCTTTCTTGGTAAGGGCCACAATCCCGTGTTTTATCTGAAGCAGGTCTAGAATTGCCAAGTGCTCGCGGGTTTGAGGCATAACCGACTCGTCTGCGGCGACGACCAGAAGCCCCAGGTCGATGCCACCCACGCCAGCCAGCATGTTGTTGACGAAGCGTTCGTGACCCGGCACGTCGATTATGCTGACCTCGTTGCCGCTGGGCATCTGCAGCCAGGCAAAGCCCAGGTCGATGGTCATGCCGCGCTCTTTTTCCTCGCGCAGCCTGTCCGGGTCGATGCCTGTCAGAGCCTCCACCAGAGTGGACTTTCCGTGGTCCACATGCCCCGCTGTGCCAATAACGTACATACAGAAACGACCCCATGTTCTAATATGCCCTAAGAATATCATAGGGCCGTAGCTGGAGTACAGATAAGGCTTAAAGGGGAAGAACTTGGTCAGGACTCCCGCGCCTTTTCAGCGATTCAGCATAAATGTTATGCTGGCCTTGAACAGCGAGCATTTCGTCAAAAATGTTCGCCGTAAATTGAATGCCTTCTAAGGAGCTTTTGAAAATGATGCAGGACGCGGTAATCGTAGGTGGAGCGCGCACAGCGGTAGGACGATTCGGAGGCTCCTTCAAGGACACTCCAGCCCCGGAGTTGGGAGCGATGGCCATCAGGGCGGCCCTGGAGCGGGCGGGCATTCGTCCCGACCAGGTAGAAGAGGTTGTGCTGGGCAACGCGCTGCAGACGGCAGAGGCGGGCTATGCCGCCAGGCTGGCTACCCTGAAATCAGGCATCTCCGAGGAGACTCCTACGATAGCCATCAACCGGCAGTGCTCGTCAGGCCTCGAGGCGATTAACATGGCGGCGCAGCTTGTGCGGACCGGCGAAGTGGAAATCGTTGTGGCAGGTGGCCTGGAAAACATGAGCCAGGCGCCGTTTCTCATGGACCCCCGGGCGCGATTCGACGGCCTGCGCATGGGCGACGCTACCCTGCGAGATGGGCTCGTAGAGGCGTTAGGCTGCCCGGTAAATCTCTACCACATGGGAGTCACAGCCGAGAACGTCGCGGAGCGCTTTGGAGTCAGCCGAGAGGATCAGGACGAGTTGGCCCTGATAAGCCACCAGCGGGCCGTCAAGGCCGTCAAGGAGGGCAGGTTCCAGTCTCAGATCACCGAGGCCACGCTACCTCAGCGCAGAGGGGACCCCATCATGTTCTCGCAGGACGAAGGCCCTCGCGAAGACACCACTCTTGAGAGGCTGGCCAGCCTGAGGCCCGTGTTCAAGGACGGCGGGTCGGTCACAGCGGGCAACGCCTCCAGCATCAACGACGGCGCTGCGGCCGTTGTCATCATGTCGGCTGCCAAGGCTGCGGAGCTTGGTATTAAGGCGCGGCTGCGTTGGCATACTCGTGGAATCGCAGGCGTGGAGCCGGCTATCATGGGCACCGGCCCTGTTCCAGCGGTTCGAAAGGCCCTGGGCAAAGCGGGCATGAACATTGGAGACATAGACCTGATTGAGCTCAACGAAGCCTTCGCCTCTCAGGCCCTCTACTGCATTCGGGAACTGGATATGGATATGGACAAGACCAACGTCAATGGCAGCGGCATTAGCCTGGGTCACCCCGTGGGAGCCACCGGCGCGATCATGACGGTCAAGCTGATGGAGGAGATGGAACTGCGGGACAACCACCTGGGTCTGGTCACCATGTGCGTTGGCGGTGGACAAGGCGTAGCCACCATATTTGAGCGCGTAGGTTAACTTTGTATCGCTGACTACACCCCTTTAGGACTTAAGAAGCTCGATCCTAGAGCAAAAAAATCTGGCTTGCGGATGACAACCGGCCGTCTATTAACTTAGACGGCCGGTTTTTTTTTGGGTCCTAAGTTTTCAGATTATCGAACTCGAGTCACCGGCTTTCTCCAATAACCCGCACGATACATGTTCTCCAATCCGCTATCACCCCAAGAATTTCGTCACATCTTTTCACCAAATGTCCCCGTTGTTCACCTAATTTTCCATTAGCTCTTACACTAAGTTCCATTACGTTAGAAATTACAGATATTGTCGGAGAGGTCTGCATGGGCCGAAATTCGATGAACTGACAATTGAATTAACGGAACGGACGGGAAATGCCATCGGGTCCCGCGACTCTTTATAGACTAGAAAACAGGTATTTCAGGTACGAACATAAGACGACGTGGAGTCGTCGTAGCAGACGTTAATATGGCATATTCCAGCGGCATCAATAGCTGGTAAAAGAGCGCAAGGACCGATTGGTCTACCGTTCGAAATAACAGTGGGTTCGAAGATCTGGACGGTAATTTCCTTAATAAAGCATGTCTTGCCAGAGGATGCGAAGGTAATGGTTGGTAGTCTGAAGATGATTAAATACCCTGGAACTGACTTAATTGGCCGAATGCGCAAGCGTATCGGCCTGTTTACGTTACTTGCTGTCTTATCTATATTGCTGTTGCCACACATAGGCATAGAAACGGCATTTAGCGCCACGCCGCCTGTCGCAGCAGACCTCTCGCTGACGGCTGAGGAAGACACCGGTGTTACCATCTACCTTAGCGGGGCCGACCAGGACGGCGACGCGCTGAGCTTTAGAATCACTGCACTTCCAACCAATGGCGGTGTGCTTACCGACGGCGGCGCTACGTATTCGCAGTCGTCTTTTGCGCATCTGCTTAAGCGTCTTTTCCCGGGCTGTAATGCAAATTGGACTCTACGTGTCCGAGCGCGATTTATGAAATAACCGGGTCTAACTCTGAATGTGGCCGCAGTATATTTGTGGCAAATAAGCAAAGTCAACGGGGGATGATAGAAATTAAAAGGAGACTAATCTTGGATTTTGGCGGCGTAAATATTTGTGGATAAAAAAGAGCGCGACCGGTCAGCATGAAGACCACTAGGGCGCACCTATTTTACCGAGATGGGCCGCTTGAGCGGTTCGCCCGGGGAGGACTTAAGTTGGGGGCTGAAGCTTAGAACAGCGGCTTAGAACAGCAGCTCGCCCTGACGCTTCACGACCTCGCCCTGCCGGACGATGGTGTCCACGTTGTGCATGGCGGTAATGTCTGCCGCTGGGTTGCCAAGGACCATGACCACATCTGCGGACTTGCCGACCTCTAGCGTGCCTATCTCATCTTCAAGTCCAAGGCATTCGGCGGAGGTCTTGGTCGAGCAGACGATGGCTTCCATTGGCGTGATACCCATGCGCTCCACCATCACCTGGGGGATGTATGCAAAGTCGTCGAAGTGGGCGTTGATCATGCCTGAATCCATGCCTGTGACGAACTTGACTCCTCTGTCCCACATGTCGCGTAGAATCTCGAATCGCCTGACCGGGTCTCGCATTCCCGCGCCGCCTTCGAGTGCTCGTCCACGTAGCTCGTTCAGGTGAATGAGCGCCAGCGTAGGGTCGACGTAGATGCCTTTAGCCGCTATTTCGTCCGCAACGCCAGTGTCGTAGTCGTAAAGCTTTGTGGGATCTGAATCCAGCCATGAGCAGTGGATTAGGTTGTGCACTCCGGCCTCTACGCAGTTCCTCACGCCCGCAGCCGCGTGGCAATGAGCGGCAACCCTTAGGTTAAGGCGTTCCGCATCTATCACTGCTGCCTTAAGAGTCTCCACTGGGTATTGAGGAGCGCGCACATTACTGTTTGGAGTGAAGGCACCTCCTGTAGACATTATCTTTATGTAACCGGCGCCCATTTTGAACTGCTGGCGAACCGCTGCCACTACTTCCTCTTTTGTGTTCGCCTCTGTGCCGAACATGTTGCAATGTCCGCCTGTGGTTGTGATCGGTGTGCCAGCGACGATGAGCCTGGGGCCTGCGATGATTCCGTCTTCGATGGCCTGCTTTATAGGGAAGGCAACCTCGTTCCTGGCGCCGAGGTCTCGCATGGTGGTAACGCCGGATGTCAGCGCTGCCCTCATGGCCTTGACCGAGCGCATGGTGAAGGTCTCGTTGCTCTCGGTGTTGATCTGCTTGAAGGCGTCAAGCTCACTGCTGCAGTGCATGTGTGAGTGCATCTCAATGAAGCCTGGCATGATGCTGCCGCTGACCGTGATCTCGTCTACCTCTTCACCTGGAGGGATCTGCAACTGGTCCTGTGTTGTTACCTGAGTGATCCTGCCGTCCTCTGCCACCAGTGCGGCGTTATTAATGGGATCGGCACCTGTACCGTCAATTAATCGATCAGCCTTCAAAACCAGTTTCATCTACAGTTCACCCTCTCGATATTTCAATCCTAATATTCAAAATGCCGACGAACATTCCAGCGGCCAACGCATTTCTCATATAGCGGTCGATCCTGAGATAAATTCCTGCTCATACAGGCCGCAAATCTTCTTGAAAGCGTCCGTGGTCTTAAACGATGCAGATTGCCGGATATTTGAAACACGGGGATTATAGCATGGTGGCCGGTGGCGTCTCGCAGGCACTAGACTGCCATGCTATTTCTGGTATACTCCAGGCGAGTTTTGGACGGGAATAAAGTCCCGTTTGAACATAGATTTAACGCCGCACAGGAGGCGACCAGTGGCAATACATACAGAACTTAACAAGGAAAGTGCACTGTGGATGTACGAGACTATGGTTACGATCCGCAGATTCGAAGAGCAGTCCAGGCGCGAGGCTGATGCAGGAAAGCTGCGAGGTATACATTCCTCCATAGGTCAAGAGGCGGTGCCAACTGGCATCTGCGCTCAGTTGCGCGACGATGATTTTGTGTTGGGCACTCACCGTAGCCATCACCATTGTATTGCCAAGGGTGTCGATATCAAAGAGATGATGGCGGAGCTACTGGGCAAGGCCACCGGCACTAACAAGGGCAAGGGCGGTACTATGCATATCGCTGATATTGGCAAAGGTATGCTGGGCGCCAATGGTGTGGTTGGCTCCAATATCCCCGTCGCTACGGGTGTAGCTCTCAGCGCCAAGGTGCGCGGTACCGACCAGGTGAGCGTTGTCTTTTTTGGTGACGGCGCTTCCAGTCAAGGCAGCCTGCACGAGGCCATGAATCTAGCAAGCATTTGGAAGCTGCCTGTACTCTTCGTCTGTGAGAACAACCGCTACGCAGAATCGACACCATTTGAGTACACGGTAGCTGGTGGGTCTATCGCAAACCGTGCAGCAGGATATGCCATGCCTGGCGTGGTGGTAGATGGCCAGTCCGCTCTTGAAATGTTCGAGGTTGCTCGCGAGGCCATTGCCAGGGCCAGAGCGGGTGAGGGACCTACTCTCATTGAGGCACAGACCTATCGATATATGGGCCACATGGGGGCAGACGACCCTCTGGGCTACAGGACTCAGGAAGAGGAAGACTACTACAAAGGTCGGGACTGCATCAAGCGGATGGAAGAACATCTCTTGGATGCTGGGTTCGCAACCGAGACCGACCTGAAGGCCATAGACGAAAAGGCGTTAGCCGCCATCGCTGAGGCAACCCAGTTCGCCAACGACAGTCCCTTTCCTGATCCGTCCGAGCTTACTACCGACGTATACGTATCGTATCCGTAGCTAAAAGTTCTCTGTTATTAGTTATTGGTAGTTAGTTTTGATTTTGTCGACTCGTCAGTTTTCTATTGCCCCCGAGATGCTAATTTTCAAAACTAGGGACTTATAACTAAGAACTACTAACTAACAACGAGGAGATTCCCCATGGTACAGACGCAAGGCGTTAGACAGCTTTCTTACATTCAGGCGGTTAACGAGGCGCTCCGACTAGAAATGGAGCGGGACGAGACCGTGATCATCATGGGCGAGGACATCGCTGGTGGTGGAGAGCGCGATGACTTCCAGGATGCCTGGGGTGGTCCGATGCGGCTCACAAAGGGCCTGGTTGGTCAGTTTGGCCGGGAGCGCGTCCGCGATACGCCTATTGCGGAGGCAGGGTTCATGGGTGCAGGCGTTGGCGCTGCAGCAACAGGGCTTCGTCCCGTCGTCGACCTGATGTACGTAGGCTTCTTGGGAGTCTGCGGCGACCAGATACTGAACAATGCCTCCAAGATTCACTACATGTTCGGCGGCAAGGTTAACGTGCCGTTGACCATCATGACGGGCATAGGCGCTGGCACAAACTCCGCTGCCCAGCACTCGGAGACCGTCTACTCTGTTTTTACACACTATCCTGGTTTGAAAGTCCTTGTGCCGTCGAATCCCTACAATGTTAAGGGACTGTATGCGGCCGCCATTCGAGATGACGATCCGGTCATCATCTGCAACAACCGGCAGTTAATGGGAGTTCGGTTCGATGTAGATGTGCCTGAGGGCGATTACGTCATTCCTATTGGAAAGGCCGACATCGCCAGAGAAGGCACAGACGTCACGCTGGTTGGCATGAGCTACACTACCCGAGTCTGTCTGCAGGCTGCTGAAGAACTGGCAGCGCAAGGCTATTCTGCCGAGGTTGTGGACCTGCTGTCGCTGTCGCCGATGGACGACGAGGCCATTCTGGAGTCGGTCAAGAAGACCAGGAAGATAGTTATCGTTGACGAAGACTATCCGCGTTGCAGCATCGCTTCCGACGTTGCGGCTCTGGTGGCCGAGCAAGCCTTCGACTATCTTGACGCGCCACCCAAGCGCATAAATCCACCACACACGCTGGTTCCATACAGCATGCCACTGGAGGCGCTGTTCGTGCCAACCAAAGAGCAGGTAGTCGCAGCCGCTCTTGAAGTCATGCAGTAGGAGACCGACCGAATATGGCAATTCCTATAGTGATGCCCCGGCTGGGTGATTTCATGACAGAGGGCCTTGTAGCCAAATGGACAAAGCCTAGCGGCGAGCATGTTGAGCAGGGCGATGTCCTGGCGGAGATAGAGTCAGAGAAGCTTAACTATGAGCTCGAAGCGACCAGTGCTGGAATTCTTCACTGGGCCGTTGAAGAAGGTGCAACCGTAGACGTGGACGGTGTGATGGCGTACCTCCTGGAAGAGGGCGAGGAACCACCTGAGGCGGAAGCTCCAGCCTCCGCGGTTGTGGCTGTTGCTCCTACGCCCGCCCGCGCTGGTTCCGTTCGTCAGGCGGTCGGCGACTTCGTTCCATCTACTCCGGGCGCCCGACGACTTGCAGTCAGCCTAGGTGTCGACATTTCACAGATCACGCCAACGGGCCCTCGGGGTCGAGTTGTGGATGCCGATGTTCGGGCATTTCACGAAAGCCCGCCCGCCGCCGCTGCATCAGGGGGGAATCAGGCCCCAAGTGCTATGCCTGGACTGCCGGAGCCGTCTCAGGTTGCGCCCCTACAAGGAATGCGCAGAGCTATCGCTCAGAACATGCATGATAGCCTGTCCAAGACGGCACAGCTCACTTATCACCTGGAAGTCGATATCACAGATGCCCAGGCCATGCGCCGAGAGGCGTCGAGCAAATCCGATGCCAATATAAACATGGCCAGCGTGCTGGCTAAGGCTTGTGCCGAGGCCCTTCAGCGTGTGCCTGTGTTGAATACTTTGCTGGTCAACGGCAACGTAATGTACTACGACGTGATCAATATAGGTGTGGCGGTTGCCCTCGATGACGGGCTGATTGTTCCCGTCATCAAGGACGTTCAGACTAAATCCATTGAGCAAATAGCCACTGAGATGCAGGAGCTTTCCAAAAAGGCCAGGGAAGGGCATCTAGACTCAGGCGATGTTGTGGGCGGAACCTTCACTATCAGCGTGCTTGGTGTGGTTGAAGGCTTTACGCCTATATTGAACCCTCCGCAGAGCTCGCTGCTGGGCGTAGGCCGCACTGTGCAAAAGCCAGTTGTCAAAAGTGGTGAGGTTGTGGTCAGGGAGATGATGACGCTCAGCCTGACTGCAGACCATCAGGTCGTCGATGGCTCGATGGCGGTCAGCTTCATGAGGCGCTTGCAGCAGATGGTGGAGCGCCCAGCCCAACTGTTTAGCTAGTGCCGAAGTAAAGCCATGCCCCTCCAGCGAAGTTACACGAACTCTTAACAGGCACAAAGTGCGCTAACTGGAGTCCCTTCTTTTCTTTTGCATGTCCTGACAAACTTCCTCCATTTCCGTTGCTTACTCATGCCACCAGGATCGCTCGTCAAAGTAGTAGGAGTTAAGGAAAGCGAATTTGAATTTTAGCTTTCGTGACGAGCCAATATAGACTACAAGGCATTGGGGCTGAGAATCATCAGTAGCCAATTTCTACACCCCATCTTTTGAACCGGCCTTTGAATCAATAGCGATGTTTTGCCGATTGTCATGTATATACCTGTATTATATTGTGTCAATGAAGATTGAAAATTGGTGGCTATGTTTCGGCAACCAAAAGATATGATAAGGAATTAAAAATCAGTGGAATACACCTCTCTAGGACGAACCGGACTTCAAGTATCCAAGATTTGCATTGGCACTAACATGTTCGGAGCCGATTACGTTGACGACGAGCGCGCCATCTCAGTGGTACATGCCGCGCTGGACAATGGCATTAACTTCGTCGATACGGCGGACGCTTACAATGGCGGTCGTTCAGAAGAGGTGGTTGGAAAGGCGATAAAGGGAAACCGCTCAGACTACGTAGTGGCAACCAAAGGGTTTATTGCCACAGGGCCCGGCGAGAACGACAAAGGCCTCTCCCGTAAGCACCTTATGGATGCAGTCGAGGGTAGCCTTCAGCGGCTGGATACGGACTACATTGATCTGTACCAGATCCACTACTGGGATCCAGTGACTCCTTTGGAGGAGACCTTAGGAACTCTGGATGACCTTGTCCACCAGGGCAAGATTCGGTACCTGGGCTGCTCCAACCTGGCGGCGTGGCAACTTTGCAGGGCGCTGTGGGTCAGCGATAAGAATGGCTTTCAGAGATTTGAATCAGTTCAGCCTGAATATAACTTTGGCAAGCGAGACATCGAAGCCGAGCTGTTTCCACTGTGTCAGGATCAAGGCATCGGCGTCATCCCGTATCAGATCCTTATGGGCGGTATACTGACAGGAATTTACGATCGTACGTCAGACCCCGGCAGTGATACTCACATGGCATCTCGACACGCTGCTCGTGCCAAGAACATCTATTGGACCGATGAGAATTTCGATAGAGTTGATCGCATGAAGAGCATCGCGTCAGACCTAGGATGTGATGTGCCGCAGCTTGTCATGGCGTGGGTGCTGTCCAATCCAGTGATAACTTCGGTCATTGTGGGATCAAGCCGACCAGAGCAGGTGGTTAATAATGGACAGGCCGTTCAGATCAAATTATCTGCTGAAGTTAGCCAGATTCTAGACGCCCTGTAACCCACACCAGATCCAAACGAATTTCTCGGATTATATACACCAGTTCTCCTAGAAACTAGAAGGAGAATCTGCAAAATTTAACTTGGTATCTAGGGCATCGAGTGATTCATCCGAACCTATTTGCCAAGTGCTTGTACGTTTCCGACACAAAGTTGCGACATAGGTGGAAGCCAAATCGGACCGTAATTTTGTACTGTAAAAACTATTTATCGTCGGAACTCGCAAGTTTATCTAATGGGTATGTAAAATTTTGGGTTGGGCCTAGTTTGGCCATGGTGTGTGAATGACGACGACCGAACCTCAAGTTGAAGATTTTCTGGCTGAAGCCGAGCGAGAGGCTGGCCAGTTTCAGTGGGAAGGCACCTTCGCGGATTACTTCCGCAACGTTACGGAGAATCCTTCTCTAGTGCGGCTGGCTCACAAACTGGTCCACGATGCCATTATGTCCAATGGCACAAAGCAATCTGCATCCACCGGAAAGACTGTTTACAGGCTTTTTGAGAACAAGATTTTTGGGCAGACCGAAGCCATTGAACAGGTGGTGGATTTCTTTATGACATCCTCCACTAATCCCCATAAACGTAAACGCATTTTGCTTCTAGTGGGCCCCGCGGCCAGTGGAAAGTCCACTGTTGCCGGCCTCTTAAAAACAGCGTTACAGAGGTTTACTCGGACGGATGAGGGTGCGGTATTCGCAATCCATGGATGCCCGCTTCAAGAGGAACCTCTCCATCTAATCCCGAACAACATGAGGCCCAAGCTTTTCGAGAAGCATTGCATCAAAGTCGAAGGGGATCTATGCCCCCGCTGCCAGCGCATGCTGGACACGCAGTACAGTGGCGAGATATCCAGAGTCCCTGTAAGTAGAGTTGTCTTCTCCGAACAGAAGGCTACCGGTATAGGGTATCACGACGCCCAAAAGGATACAGACCCATCCATCCTGGCCGGAGGTACCGACGCCTCACCATCCAGCAATGGTATTTGGCAAGAGTTGGTGGAAGGTCACGGTCTAGATGGCGCGTTCCATGTTGCTAACCGAGGTCTCCTGGAGTTCGTCAGGATATTCCAGGCCGACTCCCAGTCGCTGTCAACGCTTCTTGAGCTCGTTGAGGACCGGCGTGTTCGTCTGGATAAGTCGGGCGCCGTATACGCCGACGAGGTGGTGGTGGCGTTATCCACAGGGGAAGAGTATAGGAATTTCCTGGCTGACTCCTCATACGAAGCATTGCGCGGCAGAATTGTCCCAGTGCATTTGCGGTACAATCTTTGTACTCAGGATGAGAGGCGACTTTATAGGAGTATTGTCAAAGGGAACGGCATGGACGATGTTCACGTGCCTCCCCTATGCCTACCAGCAATCAGTACCCTGGCTGTCCTCTCGCGTTTACAAGATCCCCAGGCACATTTCACGTGCCTCCAGGAGAAGCTGCAGGCCTACGATGGTGTTATAGGTCAGGCTTTTACTTTGGATGATTTGCATAGAGAGCAGCAGTCGTGCCCTGGGGAAGGGCTTACAGGGCTGTCACCTCTCACAGTGATGAACAGGTTTACGGATAGGGCATCTCGCAACGACGTCACCTGCATTACGCCTATGAACGCACTGCACGGTATTTGGCAGGACCTGAAGGACAACGCCGGCCTTTCGCCTGAGGAAAATGAGCATTATATCCAACTGTTCCAATTGGCGCTTGCTCAGTACGGTGAGGGAGTGATCAAAGAGGTGCAGAGGGCCTATGTTGATAGCTTCGACAGGGCCGCCAACGATCAGCTAAACAACTATATCTCTGATGTTACTGCTGCCTTGTTCATGAGTTCGCCCAAGGACGTCCCCCGAGAGATCGAGCGCAATTTGGCGGACATGGAAAAGAACATCGGGGTTGGCGGCAAAGAGCGCGACGCCTTTCGCCGGGAGATTCGCGATTTCTTTTCTAACCTTAAGCAGCGAAATGTCTCGATTAAGTACAGCAATCATCCCAGGCTTAAAGAGGCTATAGAGATTCGGCTGTTTCCTGATTGCAAGACACTGCGCAGGGAACTTACTGAACCTAAGTCCGCTGACAAGTTCACGGAGTGGAAGAGAATTCGAGGATCTATCCACAACCGGCTCGTTAACGACTACAAGCACTGCGCCATATGCGCTGGGGATATTGCCGAATTCGCTCTGTTTTTGTTGAACGGAAGTGTAGCCGTCAAGGCCGTGAAAGGCGATTTGGAGTGGTGTTGGGACCTTAATCCTTCCAACGGCACTGCGGCTCAATACCAGTCCCTGGGTAAGTAGCGAGTCTTTGAACTCCCGCCGCAGACGCCGTCGCAGAGAAAGGCAGGTGTCCCGTGGCAGACGCGCTCCCATCGTACCTTGGTGGGTAGTGACGGTTGTACTGGTAATTGGAACTCTAGTGGTTCTCTCCAGAGTCCTCTAGGAATTTGCCAGACGGAAACTTTTTGCTGTCAGCCGGTATACAGTTCAGTATCTGGATTCCAGTCCGTCCAGGAGAACCAGAACAACAGGTGTGACAGCGCTCTGTCCAATGTCTGGCCTTATAGTGCACCGCCTATGGCCCTGCCGGTAACTGCAGACCATGTTGACCCCGTTTTTTCATCAGTCAGGATCGTTTGCACTCCGGATGGCTTGCTCTTAACACGGAACGTAAGCTCACCACCAGCCACATTGCGACCGTACATCAGCGCGGTGCCTGTACCGCTGTCGAAGAAGACCAGTTTGTCAAGTTGTTTTCGAGCAGACGTTAACTTGCCTACCAGCATTGCGGTGCTGAAGGTATCTGCGTTAAGTCAGACCTAGCAGCAATAGAACAAAGGCGAGAAATGGCCAGAATCATGGACTACCTTAAAGTTCAGTTGAATGCTGACGGAACATCCTTGAGCTTAATCGACGAGTTGGCCTACCACGTGGGGTCCAAGGAAAGCAAAGAGATAGTAGTGGTACCGGCGGGCTTCAGAACTAATTTTGCCAGTGTGCCCTGGTTTGCGCGATGATTTATTTGTTCTCGGAGACGGACGGCAAGGGCAGCAGTGATCCACGATTATCTGTATTCAACTGAAGGGAAGTTAAAGTATGGGTACTCTCGGTCAAAGGCTGACGGTATTTTCTTGGAAGCCCTCAAAATAAGGGGTCACAAAAGGCGAATATTTGCATAGCTTACGGTGCGGATTTTTGGAAAATTTGCCTATTAGGGTTGCGCCTTTCCGACTTAAATCTTTGGTAGTTAGTTGCTGGGGTTAGTTTAGTAGCCTATCCGAATATCCCCAGCGAGTCTGGTGCGCTTGAGAAAGAAATTTGACACTGTCCCTAAATGCGGTGGTCTGTATCTCTTCCGTGGTCATTATGAGAGCATCTTCTCGGTTGTCTGTGTAATAGCCCTTGCGAACGCCTCGCTCGGTGAAGCCGTACTTCTTATAGAGATTTTGCGCGACGTGATTGGAAACGCGTACCTCCAGAGTCACGACCGAAGAATTTTGTTCGATGGCCTGCTCGATTCCTCCCACCAGAAGAAGCTCTCCGATGCCATTGCCACGGTGTTCCGTGCGAACGCCTATGGATACTATATGCGCCTCATCGACCAGCTGCCAGGTACCCACGAAGCCTGTGATGTACTGTTGCCCCTGCATCGACGCTGTGTTCCTGTTGCTCAGTAATTCACGAGCGCTGTTAAGCAGCCGGCTTATCGAGAGCGCCGATTCAGGTGGCGTCTCGACCTTTGGGACAGGCGTGGCATCTTGTCCTGAGTCGTTAAGGTCTTCCCTGCGCCATGCCACCAAGTAACGAGCCATTCGATTGCGCAACTCGCGCTTAAACGGAGTTGGCGGGAACAGGGTAGGAAAGGCGTCGCGCTCTATTTCGGCAGCCTGGATGGTGTCTTCATCTTGTAGAGGACGGAGGGCGAAAGGCATAATCTTCCCCATGGGGATTTTTTTGACTGCGCTCATGATAGGTCCCTGCGGTTCGGTTTAACGCGCTGTCTGCGGCAGTAGCGTACAGATGGGAAGATTCTACCACAAGGCCAATACCTCACTCCTTGCCTGAATGCATCGGGTGCAAGGGCATCACCGGTCCCTTCCTGCAGACCAATTGCGACAAACTCTGGCAACTCCGGCGTAACTGTTGCTGCGATTTAATAGATTTGTAAGGAAATAATGGAACCTATGACTGTTGAATTGCGTCTAATTGGCATATGACCAGGGTTGGGGCGCATCTAGCGATGCCTAACCTAAAGATAGAGAGCCCGTTATAATACTCTGGAGCAGGGTGCCTAAATTCACCTACCCGCCGTGTTAGCTTAGGCGAGCTGGTGGAAGCCATGATTAAGGCATCAGGCTCTTGGCGAACGTGAAAAGGGGAACGTCATGCCTGTCCAAGAAAATGCAAATGTAGATGTAGCAGTTCTGGTGCAGTTAGCGCAGCAGGGAGATATTGCGTCCTTCAGTGAGTTGTACGAACAGTTCTTCGACCGGATATACGGCTACGTGTCCTTCAAGACTGGTAGTGCCTCCGAAGCAGAGGACATTACGGGCGAAGTGTTCGTGCGCATGCTGGAATCTATACATAAGTTCAGGTGGCAGGGGCACCCCTTTTCCTCATGGCTCTTCAGGATCGCCCACAACCTGGTGGTAGACCATTTCAGGAAGAACAGCAAACGAAGTATCGTGTCTCTCGAAAACACGACTACAAATGTGGAGGCGGCGGCAGTGGATATAGATAGCCACATAGACACCGAGTTGTCCATGGGCGATGTCCGCAAGGCCATGGTGGGACTGACCGAATTGCAAAAGGAAGTCATATCTCTTCGGTTTGCCGCCGGCCTGTCCGTTGCTGAGACGGCAGAAGCCATCGGCAAAAAGGGAAATGCCGTAAAGGCATTGCAACATGCGGGACTGAAGAAGCTGCGCCGGCTACTAAACCCAGAGTTGCCGACCCCATCGATTCTGGTACAGCAGCAGGAGACGTAGCACTGGTATGGCGGCCAGGAGCACTCTTACGCCGCATTCCAAATGACGCACATGAAGCAAGACTTTGATGACATACTAAATGAATGCCTTGATCGGGTGGCCGCAGGTGAGGACATTACTGCGTGCATCGAAACTTACCCAGAGCAGGCTGAAGAGCTAGCCTCGCTGCTCAGGATTGCCAAAGTTACGATGAAGGTGGCTTTGGAAGTCTCCCAGGCTGACGCTGTCAAGGCCAGGATATTGGCCCGAGTTCAGCAGAGGATTGCTCAGGCAGACGCGGGGGTTAGGCCCTTAGCCGGGGAACGGAGAGGTATTCAGAGATTCGTCCCTAGTTTCGCTGCCAACCCTGTCTTTAGACCTGTGATGATAGGCTTCGCCGCCGTATTCGTCTTGCTGGTGGCCGCTGGCGGTAGCACATTAGCATCAGCGGATAGCGTTCCCGGAGAGCCGCTTTACTGGGTGAAGAAGACCCGGGAGACCGTGGCGCTGCGGATCCCACGGTCGGATGAGGGCAGGGCCAAAGCCCAGGCGCACCTGGCTGTTGTCAGGGGACAGGAAGTCCAGGTGTTGCTGTCCCGGGGGCGGCTCTTCGATGCAGAGCGAGCTGGCCTTCGCATTCGGTATCACCTTAATGTCTCCGCAGATCATATCGGCATTCTATTATCCAGTCGTCCTGTGAAGATGACGCCCAGGCCCACACAGCTAATGAGTGCGCCCAGCGCTGTTGGCTTGAGGCAGGTGTTGGAGCGTGACGAGAGTACAGTCAAGAAAGACCT
>CAJWRP010000001.1 GCA_913046025.1 uncultured Chloroflexota bacterium | reverse complement strand
GGCTCCCAATCGGCTTGTGCTGGAGGGGAGAATCTCGCAGAACGTGTTGGAGAGCCTTAAAGGCAAGGGACACGAAGCTGAGTTGGTCGGCCCGTGGGGAGTAACCAATGGCTTTGTGCCAATACAGATAGACCAGGGCTCGGGTGCCTACGTTGGCGGCGCGGACCCAAGACGCGAATCCGTCATGCTGGGTTGGTGATTCATTACGCTGTTCGCTAATTCACTCGACGTGGGCCGAAGTCAGGTCCTCTGCATTTGAGCGCACCATCTAAATTTAGTGGAGCACTGGTCCCTTTATCGCTGTTCAGCCAGCGCAACTTTCGACTGACCTGGTCGTCCGTTATGCTGGGGGGTATGGGCCAGCAGATGGAAACCTTCATCCTTGGCTGGTACGTTTTGATCATCACGGACTCCCCTTTCCTTGTCGGGCTGGTTGGATCGTCCCGTATTGCTGCAAATCTGATGGCTCTCTATGCTGGGGCGGTGGTCGACAAACTACCTAGGCATCTGATCCTTGCTGTAGTGGGCCTGGGGTGGACATCGACTGCTGTCTTCATGCTCTTCTTACTTAAGACAGACCTGTTTGAAATTTGGCATGTATTCGTCATAGCCTTCGCGGGGGGTATTGGCAGGACCTTTGCCATGCCGTCGGGTCAGTCCCTGGCGGCCGATAGCGTGGCTCCTAATAGGATCTCTAACGCTGTAGCACTTATCAACACCGGAATGGACGTCAACCTAATATTTGGCGCATCCATCATGGGATTCCTATTTCAGGCCTACGGCATTGAAGGGGCGTATATTATGATAGCTGCGGTGTACGCCACTTCAGCAATCGTGGCGCTTTTCATCCGCGTACAGAGGTCCGGAATCGTCGGAACGCAGGAATCGGTATGGAGGATGGTTGCCAGTGGTCTGATGTACGTCAAGAGGAATCAGATCCTGTGGGCCGCTCTTGCACTGGCAGTCATTATCAACCTGACAGGTTTCCCGTTGCACACCACGCTCATGCCCGTCTTCGCGAAAGACGTTTTGGAAGTCGACGCTAGAGGACTTGGATTGCTGATCTCAGCCTTCGGCATTGGGGCCCTCATAGGCTCGCTTACCTGGGCGTCAATTGGAAGTGCCAGAAACACAGGAAAGCGACTGCTTGTGGCGGTTATCGTGTGGCACGCGTCCATAGCAGTATTCTCCATGTCTAGTTCGCTGCCGCTGTCTCTGGGCATCCTTGTTATCACAGGAATGGCATTTTCTTCGACACTGGTGCTGATTCTAACGACGCTGCTCCGGTCATCGTCCCCGGAATATCGTGGAAGGATAACCGGCCTGCGTGTGCTGGCCATTTACGCACACACATTTGGAAGCGTGACGGCCGGAGGAATAGCAGGCCTGTGGGGTGCTCCAACCGCTGCCGCCATCAATGGAATAGTTGGCATAATGCTGATACTTGCCCTCGCTACCGTGGCGCCAAAGCTACGTAGGGTGTAGCGCCGCTACAAGATCGGAAATCAACGATATGGCCAAAATCTGCGCACTGATGGGCTCTTGAGTCACCAAAGGGGTCCATATATCCCTCCAGCTCCAGCATACGCCCCTATTCAAAACCAGCGTACTTGCAGGGACTAGAGCTGTGCTAATGCGGAATCGCGCCTGTGAGGAACGTATCGGCTGAAGGCACACATCCTCCCCTTAAAGAAAGCGCTATAACCGGATTGACCACGTATGTCGCCAGTGTTATCTTTCGCCACATCCCCGATATACTGCTTTTGATTGAACAGTATGTAAATAAATGCGGAGAAATCAGGTTAATGAGTCGAAAAGGCGGTTTACCCATGCTTGAACGAGCGAATTTTGAGAAGTTGAACCCTCTGTCTTTCCTTGAGCGAAGCGTGTTCGTTTATCCCGATAAGCTCGCTGTGAAATACAAGGATATGACCTACACCTATTCCCAGCTCTACAACCGGGTCAACCGTCTTGCGGGCGCGCTCAAGAAGTCAGGAATCCGCAAGGGAGACCGCGTGGCCTTTCTTGCACCCAATATTCCGGCAATGCTGGAGAGCTACTTCGGCCCGCTCATGCTTGGTGCGATTGTTGTTCCGCTCAACACGCGTCTGTCCTCCAGAGAATTAGCCTATATTCTCAACCACTCGGGGGCGAAGGCCCTGGTATTCGATTCAGAATTTGTACCCACTGTGCGCGGGTTTATAGATGAGGTCCCCAATGTTGGAACGTTCGTACAGGTGGTAGACACCGAACCTCAAGCCGATGATATCCCAGGACTAGAGTACGAGGCATTTCTGGATTCGGCGCCGGAAGGCAATCATAAGACTGACCTCGACTCGGAAATGGATACGATATCCATCAACTATACTTCGGGAACAACTGGCACGCCGAAGGGAGTCGAGTTTAACGCAAGAGGCGCGTACCTCAACGCTCTCGGAGAAGTCCTTGAATCCGGCTTAAACTGGCGAAGCAAGTACCTCTGGACCGTCCCGATGTTTCACGCCAGTGGTTGGTGCTATCCCTGGGGCATAACAGCGGTTGGCGCTACCCATATCTGTTTGCGGCGTATCGATCCGTCGGAGATATTCCGCGTCATCAGAGACGAGGGCATCACTCACATGTGCGCTGCCCCGACAGTGCTCACCATGCTGTATTCGTCTCCTGATACAGAGGGGCAAGACCTTTCGAGCCTTAACATTATGACCGCCGGGGCGCCACCTGCCCCACAAGTGATACGCATCATGGAAAGCATGGGTGCAACAATCCAGCATGCCTACGGCCTTACGGAGACCTACGGGCCGCACACCATTTGCGCGCCTCAAGAGAATTGGGAAAGCTTGTCCTCCGATGAGTTAGCCAAAGTAAAATCGAGGCAGGGCGTTCCCTTCATGATAGCGGGCACAGGTCTGCGAGTTGTGGATAGCCAGATGAACGACGTGCCGAAAGACGGCTTGACGATGGGTGAAGTAGTCATGCGAGGCAATAACGTGATGTCAGGCTACTTCAATGAGCCCGAGGCGACAGAGGCAGCGTTTGAGGGTGGATGGTTTCACTCTGAGGACATAGCAGTGTGGCATTCTGATGGCTACATTGAGCTGCAGGACCGAGCCAAGGACATTATTATCTCTGGAGGCGAAAACATCTCCAGCCAGGAGGTGGAAAAGGTCATCATGGAGCATCCGGGTGTGCTGGAAGTGAGTATTGTCGGCGTGCCTGATGACAGATGGGGAGAGGTTCCGAAAGCTTTTGTTGTAAAGCGCATGGGCTTGGATGTGACTGGAGAAGAGATCATAGCTTTCACCCGTGATCGCATCGCCCACTTCAAGTGCCCCAAGTCCGTGCAATTTGGAGAGCTTCCCAAGACTGCAACAGGTAAGATTCAGAAGTTCATTCTGCGAGACAAAGAGTGGGAGGGGCGCGAGAAGCGTATCCAAGGCTCGACCTTCTAGCATGATGTTGGCGATTGGCCCTTCACAGAAGACCACTGGATTCGGAATTTTCATCCATTCAATACTTACAAAACCATTCAAAAAAATTGAGGTGAAATGCCAGAAGATATCGGATTTTTGGGGCTAGAGGAGTTTCTTGAGCCCCTGCTAGGGATGCTTGGTGAAGACTCACGTAAGCCTTTTACCAAGTTTCTGAGTGAGTTTTATCGAGATCAAATAGGGGATCCAGGAGAATTTCCCTACACCCGTGGCATTTATCCAACAATGTACCGGGGCAGGAGGCCGACCATCCGCCAGTTCGCTGGTCATGGTCTTGCCACCGATACTAACAATCGCTTCAAGACGATTCTGAGACTTGGAGGTACCGGTCTCTCCACCGCCTTCGACCTGCCTACGCTGATGGGGAGAGACTCCGACGAGCCTATTAGTGAGGGACAGGTTGGTTGGGACGGTGCTGCAGTTGACACGCTAGCAGATATGGAAGACCTGTTCGATGATATCCCCATCGGCGAGATCTCTGTTTCCATGACCGTCAATGGCCCTGCCGCCATTTTTCTTGCTATGTATTTTGCCGTTGCCCGGATGCGAGGCATTCCGCTGGAAAATCTGGGAGGAACGACGCAGAACGATATCCTTAAGGAATATATTGCCCAGAAAGAGTGGCTGTTCCCTGTGGATAAAGGCGTGAAACTGGTCGTGGACACTATGGAGTTTTGTGCGAAGAATGCTCCCAGGTGGCATCCTGTTTCCATCAGTGGCTATCACATACGTGAGGCGGGCGCCAACGCGGTCCAGGAACTGGCCTACACCATCGCCGACGGCGCATGGTACGTCAGTAAGGCCATCGAGAGAGGGATGGAAGTGACCGAATTCGCACCTCGTCTGTCATTCTTCTTTGATGTCCACAACAATTTCTTTGAGGAGATTGCCAAGCTTCGTGCTGCTAGAAGGCTGTGGGCCAGAATCATGCGCGAGAGGTTTGGAGTAACCGACGTTCGCTCCCAGTGGTGTCGTATTCATGCTCAGACGTCGGGCGTTTCTCTCACACGCAAAGAGCCCATGAACAACATCGTTAGGGTCGCCTTGCAGTGTCTCGCAGCCATGCTTGGCGGCGCGCAAAGTATTCACACGAACTCATATGACGAGGTGTTTTCTACGCCCACAGAAAAGGCCCTCAAGATTGCCATGCGCACTCAGCAGATTGTCCAAGAGGAGTCGGAGATCACAAACTGGGTTGACCCTCTGGGAGGTTCGTGGCTGGTGGAGAGCATCACGGACAGGCTGGAGAGAGAGGCGTGGGGGGAGATCGAGTCTATCGATAGGCTTGGGGGCATGGAAGCCGCTGTTGAGTCTTATTACCCGCAGCGTTCAATTCACGCCAGTGCCGTTCACGACCAGAAAGATGTGGAATCTGGAGACCGCAAAATAGTCGGCGTGAACATTTTCGAAGACTCGGATGCAGAGGAAGGTAACATTCAGGACCTAATGGAAGAGATCGCCGGCCGCCGTGGTTTTGAGCAGCGCCAGATTGAGAGGCTCAAAATCGTCAAGGCAAAGCGTTCTGATGAAGTAGTTCTGCGAGCCTTGGATAATCTGCGACAGGTCGCGTCTTCAGGCGAGAATGTAATGCCCGCGCTTATTGATGCCGTATCCACTTACGCTACCGTGGGTGAGATATCGAAGGCACTGCAACAGGTGTGGGGTGAATACCAAGAACGGGACGTCATATCGCCGGGGCTGTCGTCACAGGAACTGCGGGACGTTACTCAGGGAAAGCGATTCTCGAAGCCGGTTAGAATTTTGCTCGCTAAGGGTGGGCTTGATGGGCATACAAGAGGAATATGGATACTGGCTGACCTGCTTCGTTCAATGGGAGCAGAGGTAATCTACGCTGGTCTGCACTGCTCAATGCAGGAGGTTGCCAAGGCCGCCGTTGAGGAAGACGTGGACGCAATCGGTCTCAGCTGCCACATTGGCTCACCTACAGTGTTTTACGGCCGTTTACAGGAAGAGCTGAAGAAATATGAAAGAGATGACATACTTATCACAGGAGGAGGCATAATCTTGCCCGACGATAAGATTGTGCTGGAAGAACAGCTGGGAGTAGGGCCTTTGTTTTTGCCAGATACACCTTTGCATGAGATTGTGGAGCGGTTGGGCGAAGCGCTGGCGAAAAAGAAGATCGCCTTCTTGGTGGATGGATAGGCTATGGCTGTTATATCAAATGAACAAAGAGGTCACCTGGCTCGATTGATTTCGCTGTTGCAGGATTCGCCATCCACTGCTGCTGAAATATTGTCCAACGAAGGCATCGGCCTCGCCGCTGACAGAGCGCACGTTGTAGGCGCCAGTGGCGTGGCAGGCGTGGGCAAAAGCACCTTAATAGCTCAGATGCTTCCAGTTTTGCGAAAAAAAGGCCTACGTGTGGTCGTGCTGGCGATCGACCCAACATCCGATATATCCAGCGGGGCACTGCTTGGCGACCGGATTCGTATGCGCGACTCCTACATGGACGACGGAGTGTTCATTCGCAGTCTCGGAACCAGAGGTGCGCCGGACGCTCTAACGGTTGCGCTGCCTGCAATCGCTAGTGCGTCGGCCACTTTTTGCGATGTGGTGCTTGTGGAGACTGCCGGGGCAGGCCAAGTCGACGTGGCCATACACAAGTTCGTGGACACCTTTATTACTGTCTTGGCACCTCTGGGTGACGTTATAACTCTGATGAAATCGGGGCAGACTGAACACGCACATATCGTCGCCGTCAACGTCAGAAAAGGGCTGTCCGAGAGTGAGCAATTTGTTGAGCAGGCTCGCATCCTGTTGGGTAATGACGAACTAGAGGATGGGTGGAAACGCCAGGTGTTTGCCATAGACGCCAAGCATGGCGATGGCATCGAACCGTTAATCTATGACGGCATTCTTTTTCATCGCGACGCCCAGAGAAATAGAAATTAATATCTGGCCGGGTTCGAGAAGGGGTAGAGCACGGACTCTGTGGGTTCTACTCAGTGAGACAGTAGCCTTGAAGGGGACTCCGTCAGCTACAGATTTATCACCATTGAACAAACATCGGCATGACTACGTGTATGTAGTCGTCGCTGTCTACTAGCTTGAGAACGCCTGGACTCGATGGTGACGTGGTTTCTAGCGCTACACTGCCCGTTCCCAGAACATCCAGGACCTCGGACAAGTATTTGGCATTGAAGGCTATTTTGGAGTCGTCGCCCTCAACCTCGGCCTTGATCTCGCCCTGGTTGTCGCCTAACTCTTCGGCTCTAGATGAGATCTGCAGGCTGCCCGTAGAGCCATTATCGCCACTAGACATCTGCAGACGAACGATGCCGCTGCCGTCTCTGGCGAAGATGGACGCCGTTCTCGTCGCCCTCAGGAATTCTCCTAGCTCAACAATTGCCCTGGTGCCGTAGCTCTGCGGTATCAGCTGGGCGTAGTTAGGGAAGGTACCCTGGATTAGCTGGGAAACGATCTCTACGTTGTTAAGCTTGAACAGGGCCTGGCTTTTTGTCGGAGTCACGGTGAACTCCACTAACTCTTCCTGAGAGCCAAGAATTCGATTCACCTCTTGCATTGAACGGGACGGAATGATGAAGCTGATTTCCTCGGGCATAGGCTCCGCCAACTTACCCTTATAAACGGCTAGCCTGAAGCCGTCCGCAGCTGCGAAGGTGAAATCGTCGCCTGTAATTTCCACCTTCACACCTGTTAACACTGGCCTGGAGTCTTCAGTAGCTGCTGCGAATGCAACGTGGGCGATAGCTTCTCGCAAGACTTTGGGATCGAACTTACCTACAACGCCAGATTCTACTGTGGGGATTGGCGGGAAGTCGTCAGCATCGGTGCCATTGATATTGGCCTCGAAGCTGGCGCATTTTAAGGCCAGGCCCTTTGGCTGAGGAGTGGATTCTATATCGATGCGATCGGAAGGTAAGGAGTTCACGAACTCGGTGAGCAGCCTTGCGGGGATGGTTATGGCGCCTTCTTCTTCCACCTGCGCGCCGATCCAGGTCGTGATGGCAATCTCCAGGTTCGTGGCTGCCAACTTGAGCTGTGACTGATCGGTGGAGAGGAGAACGTTCTGGGTTATGGGGAGCGTGGTCCTAGTATTTACAGCCCTTCCAACCGTCGAAAGGCCTCGTACCAGATTCTCTTGCAAACATGATAGCCGCATGCCTCTACACCCCCCTTTAGTAGCTAGGAGTAGTATAGGGATGAGCATAACTGGCGTCAATATAAGACTTAGCTATTCCGATGTCGAAAACACCGCTTTTATGCGGCCATGGCCACGTAAAAGCGAAAGACGCTCCCGCTGCAACAGCGGGAGCGTCTTTTAATCATGCGTGATTGGGATTGTTACTTAACAGTTATCGTGCCCACCATGCCTAGTGCCTCGTGAGGTACGCATATCAACTCGAAAGTTCCCGCCTCGTCGAAGGTGAAAGTTAAGGATGCAGTTTCACCTCCACCGATGGATTCGTCAATTCCAAGGCCGTCCACGGTGAATGTGTGGAATTCGCTCTCAGATTTAAGGGCAAGGCTTACTGTCTCGCCGACGTCGAAGGTCAAGTCTGTGGGGTTGAACAAGTAGGCACCTGATCCGCCCGGGTCAGCTAACGTAACTTCGAATTGGTCTCCAGAAGCTGCTGAAGGTGCCAAACCACTGGGGGCACTGGGTGCGGCTGGAGCTACGGCAGGTGGTGGAGGCGGAGGAGATGCTGGCTGGGGTGTAGCGGGAGCCGGTGTTGTACCGCCGCCGCAAGCAACCAACAGGATAGATACTATTGAGATAACTACCGCCATGGGGACAAATCTTCTTCTAACCACGGGTCCTCCTCTATTATTGGTAATCCGCTAATTAACTGCGTCTCTTCCAGGCTTCCATGTGACCGCATTTCATATTAGTGAACTATTTCACATTGTACCATTCAGCCTTTCTTTCAGTCAATGAAAATATACTACTTAATTGCACTTGACACGTCTGTTCTAAAACTGATATTCTCCATCAGAACATTAGTACTTTAAACCAGCGCATGCCGATAAATTTCGGTGAGCCGGGAGGCTGCAGTGAAAGTCAAAGGCAAATTGTCACCGCGTCAAGACAGGATCTTGGATTATATTCGTGGGTTCATGGAAGACCATCAATTTCCTCCAACTGTACGAGATATTCAGGGCGGATGTGAAATCAGTTCGACGTCCGTAGTGGACTATAACCTGCATATTTTGCAGCGTGAAGGTTACCTTCGACGGTTACCTGAGGTTTCTCGAGGCATAGAGTTAGTTGGCGTGCAGCGTGGACCGAAGATGGATATAGTGAGCGTTCCCCTGATCGGAAACATCGCCGCTGGTCAGCCTCTGCACATTCCCGCCGCAGCCGACAGGCAATCTGACGAGTTTGAAACTATGGATCTGCCTTCCTTCTTAACAGGGGGAAAGACAAACGTTTATGGGCTGCGCGTTAAGGGCGATTCCATGATAGACGCATTTATCGCCGATGGTGACCTTGTGCTTATGGAGCCGGTTAGCCAGGCGGAAACCGGAGACATGGTTGCGGCCGAGATCATCGACTTGGAGGAAGTGACTTTGAAGCGCTTTTTCTTGGAAGGTAATATGGTGCGATTGCAACCGGAGAATCCGACCATGGAGCCTATTATGGTTCCAGCAGATCGAGTGGCCATTCGGGGCCGGGTCGTAGGGGTGATTCGTTCCATCTAGGCATTCCTCACTTACCTAAACTTGCAACTCAAAGGCCGAGATTTTCATAATCTCGGCCTTTTGTTCGTCGCTCTAAGCATCACGACTTCCTTACGTTGTTTCTACTAAATTGTATTTGTATAAGCGGATTCTGAATGGCGTTTTTTTGTTGGTGTGCAATTGCGGCAGGTGAGATCGGTTCGCAAATTAATTATCCATTTGGTTGCATTTGTCAAAGTGCTATAATAGTCAAACCCCCTCCGGGGGGGTATGAGTTATCAGCGATGGGATGTGATATGCCAACTGCAGGAAAATATGTAGACCTACCGCCGGCTAAACAAAATGCTCTTAAGCGCCTAAGTTATATAGAAGGCCACTTGGCGGGGATTCGCCGCATGGTAGAGGATGACAACTATTGCGTTGACGTCCTAAAGCAGACCTTTGCTGTAAGGCGTGCAATTCAAAAGCTTGAATCAAAGCTGCTGGAAGGCCATCTCCATTCCTGTGTCATAGCAGGAGTGAAGGAGGGTCGGGAGGACGAGGTATTAGGAGAGTTGATCGAACTCTATACGTTGGCTGACAAGAGGTAGGTCATGGTTGTATCTACTGTGGAGCGAAGGTTAACAATTTCTATCAAAGGTATGACCTGCGCGTCATGTGTCTCACATGTCGCTAACGCTCTTAAAGATGTTGCCGGTGTCGAAGAAGTCAATGTCAATTTGGCAACAGAGAAGGCGACAGTCGACTTGCTTCAAATGGACGTGCCGGTAGATTACTTGATTCATGCGGTCGAGGATGCAGGGTACGGCGTTGGCACCGAAAAAGTAATTCTGGCCATAGGCAATATGACATGTGCTTCCTGCGTCGGCCATGTGGAAAAAGCACTGAATTCTGTTGCGGGTGTTATGTCCACAAATGTAAATCTAGCTACTGAAAGAGCGACCATTGAATACGTACCAGGTGTGGTCGGTATCTCGGACATGCGGCACGCCGTTGAGGATTCCGGATACGCAGTGTTAACTGTCGTAGGTGACGAGGATGATGACGCTGCAACTCCGAAAGACGCCCTGGTGTTGCGTAGGAAATTTGTCGTTAGCTTGGTGGGTGCTACTGCCATTATGGCCCTGATGTTCATACCTGCGGCCATGCGTCTTCTTCCCTTTGAAATGAATTACCTACTCCTGGTTCTGGCTACACCGATTCAGTTTTGGGCAGGTAAACAGTTCTACAAGGGTGCCTGGGGTGCCCTGAAGCACAGCACCAGCAATATGAACACCCTCATTGCTGTGGGTACGTCTGTTGCTTACTTCTATAGTGTTGCCGTAACTCTGTTTTCGGGTGCTGACTTCTTTCAGAGCTACGATGTCGAGACCTTCTTTGACACCTCCACCGCTATAATCGGCTTGGTTCTCCTGGGCAAATACCTAGAGGCTAAGGCGAAAAACAAAGCGTCTAACGCGATCAAGTCTCTGATGAGGCTACAACCCAAGACGGCCAGAGTCGTAAAAGATGGTGTGGATACAGAAGTCCCAATAGAGCACATTAAAGTTGGTGATCTGTTACTGGTTCGTCCGGGCGAGAGAGTTCCTGTCGACGGGCTTTTGATAGAGGGGTCCTCCACTGTTGACGAGTCGATGCTTACGGGCGAGAGCGTTCCAGTTGAAAAGACTGTTGGGAGCGACGTGTTTGGCGCCACAGTTAACACAACAGGAAGCTTCACTTTTCAGGTTAGAGGCATCGGTAGGGATACGATGCTTTCGCAGATCGTGCGGCTGGTAGAGGAGGCGCAGGGTTCGAAGGCCCCTATACAGAGAATGGCGGATCTCATATCTGCCTACTTTGTGCCATCGGTCATTGTTGTAGCCCTGGTGACCTTCGGCATTTGGATGGTGCTCGGTCCTACGCCGTCCTACGTCCATGCGATTCTGACGGCAGTTGCTGTTCTTATTATCGCCTGCCCCTGCGCTATGGGTCTGGCGACGCCTGCTGCAATCATGGTAGGAACTGGAAAGGGTGCTGAGAATGGCATTCTTATTAGAAGTGCGGCCGCATTAGAGCGAGCTCACAAGATCCAGACCGTTGTGCTGGACAAGACTGGCACGCTGACTGTCGGAAAACCATCCGTCACGGACATTGTGACGGGCGATATCGGAGAAGATGAGCTATTGCGTTTGGCAGCGTCTGTAGAACGCTTCTCTGAGCACCCCCTGGCGCAGGCTATTGTGAATGCTGCCAGTGAGCGCTATCTATTACTCGATGATGTAAAGGGATTCAATGCGCTGCCCGGTTTTGGTGTGAAGGCGGAGATCAAAGGAACAACTCTATCTCTAGGTAACCTCGCCTTGATGAAACAAAACGGACTGCGCCTGAACGGTTTGGAGGCCAAGGCTGTTGAGTTTTCCAATCAGGGAAAGACAGCTATGTTTGTCGGGTCCAACGGAGAGGTGCAGGGCATCATTGCGGTGGCGGATACCTTGCGTCCTGAGTCCAAGGACGCGGTAAAGGCAATGAGAGCTCAAGGGCTTGAGGTCGTAATGCTCACTGGTGACAACGAGAAGACGGCCCTGGCAATAGCGGCACTACTGGATGTAGATAGTGTGGTATCGGAAGTTCTCCCTAGGGACAAGGCTAAACAGATAAGCGAGATTCAAGCACTGGGCAGGGCAGTGGCGATGGTTGGTGACGGTATCAACGACGCCCCGGCACTGGCCCAGGCTGACGTAGGCATCGCCATCGGAACTGGCACCGACGTAGCCATGGAAGCAGCGGATATCATCCTGGTAGGAGCGGATCTTCACGGAGTGCCGACTGCGATTAGCCTGAGCAAGGCTACCATGCGAACCATAAAGCAAAACCTGTTTTGGGCATTTGCCTATAACGTGGCGCTGGTGCCGATCGCAGCCGGAATACTGTATCCGATTTTCTCGGATGGCAGTGTGCCTAATGCATTGCAGCCTGTGCTGGGAGAGTTTGGCTTCCTAAATCCCATTTTGGCGGCTGGAGCTATGGCTATTAGCTCTGTAACAGTACTCAGCAACTCACTGAGGTTGCGTCGATTCAAGGTAAAGACTGGCTGACAGGTTCAGCCCTAATACGAGGAGGTAAAAGATGCGTATACCACTAATTAATCGCGGTGGCGATGAAACGGCAGTCGATCCTGTCTGCCACATGGACGTCGACAAGTCCAAGCCCAACGGCGGCACTTTTGACCACCAGGGAGAGACCTACTATTTCTGCGGACCGGGCTGCAACAGGGCCTTCGAAAAGGAACCTGATGCATACCTATCCGGCGAAAAGAAGATGGATATGTAGGAGATGACTGTCAAGCAAGAGTCCATAAATGGGCTATGAATTTCGATGCATGGCCGCCTATCTAGATGTACAATAATTACTCGGACCCTGGACCAGGCTACCACGCCCTTTGGGGTGCGGCTTCATTCCCCGGCATGGGCTTGGGTTACGTCCTTTGGCCTGCGATGACTGGAAATCAGTACCGTCGCTAGGCTGCGGTCTGATATGCCGAAGTGGCGGAATGGTAGACGCGACGGTCTCAAAAACCGTTGTCCTCACGGACGTGTCGGTTCGACTCCGACCTTCGGCACCAATAATTCAGCCCATTATAGACTGTGTAATTGACTCAAAAAGAATCATTGGTCTTCTCCAGATTTTAGGAGCGTAGAAATATTGCTCACGATATGCTTACGAAGTCGTTCAGGAAATGAATTGTCGCTCCAGCTGGCCATCAATGGGCTCTGCGTATTACGACACGGCGAGTAGGTTAAAGCCTACACTTCGTATTTCCAGTGGAAGGCATTTCATTAGATAAATGGCCGACGAATCGGCCTCTTTCTTGGGTAGGGTAGAATTTAGACGATGAATATGCCATTCCCGTCTGGAACGGGCACAATCCAGTTGGCGTTCATAGAGGCCACCGTCTCGAATCTAAAATTTGTACCTAATTGGGCACATGTGACTCGTATTGCCATATTGGTGTGGTCGATAAATCTTGATATTTCTATGCGCGTGGTGCTAAATACTTTAATGACGATTAACCGTTCCTTCGGGGAGGTCCGAAATAGACGACGCAACGACGGGAAATGTGCAGCTAGTGGGTGAGGATCGTGAGTCCAATCTACTTGTGATGGATACCGGCATCACAACAGAGCGATCACATGAAAAGGTGAATCGTCAGCAGATAAATGGGTACACTGAAGTTAGAGAACTTGTCAAACAGGGCAGGCTAATGGATAAACAGCCTATCTACTACGCCCATAAGATTGCTACAACCGCAATTCTTCTGGCCATTAGTATTTCTGTTCTTGCTCTTGTCGAAAACATGTGGGTGCAATATGCCAATGCTGCCTTCCTTGCGCTGGTCTTCGCCCAGATAGGATTCATAGGCCACGACTCAGGTCATCGACAAATTTTTCACTCCGCTCGCAACAATGAAATCCTAAGTCTAATAATAAGCTTCTTGGCTGCACTGGAACGTTCATGGTGGCTTGATAAGCATAATAGACATCATAATAATCCTAATCACGTGCTGCTAGATCCAGACGCAGATTTCCCTGTTTTAGCTTTCACGAAGGAACAGGCGCTAAAGAAAAAAGGTATCTTCAGATTCGTCGTCATGCACCAGGCATTCCTGTTTTTCCCCATGCTTCTTCTTGAAGGGTTGGGGTTAAGGCTTGCAGGCTTTCAATATCTGGTCATGAATAGAGTCAAATTCCAGGTGTTAGAACCTGTGTTGATGGTCGGGCACTTCGTCTTGTACTTCAGTATGCTTTTCTATTTTCTTGATGGTTGGCAGGTACTTTACTTCTTCATTATTCATCAAGCCTTGTTTGGTCTTATTATGGGGTCTGTGTTTGCTCCCAATCACAAGGGCATGCTCATGGTGGACGACGACGATGACATGGATTTCCTCTGCAGGCAAGTCTTAACATCCAGAAATGTTAAGCCTACCTGGTTCTCTACCTTCTGGTACGGAGGGTTGAATTTTCAGATAGAGCACCATCTTTTTCCAAGCATGTCTCGTAATAAGCTCAAAGAAACCCAAGTCATAGTCCGGTCCATCTGCGAGAAATACTCAATCCCATATCATGAGACCGGTATCACTGCCTCATATGTAGAAATCCTGAAGTATCTCCATGAAGAAAGCGCACCGCTGAGGGACAATACTTATTAGAGAGTCCTAGGGATTAACATAGGGACTGTCTTCGTGGCAAGAGAGGTTTGGGCTTATTGAGCAAGCTAGCTTGGCATCAGCAGACTGAGCTAATTCTTAGCTTTACAAGCGTGGCCCTTCTAGAACAGTTTGCGGACGGTTCAGGCCCCTAAACCGGCCACGCAGCCTAGGACGAAACCGACGGAAGATGTGGCTGAAATGAGCACGAAACTTAAGTAGGCATTTCCCAGCATGCCGAAGGTCAGGCCTTCTTTGCGCCAGTCTGCTAGCGCCTCAGCTCCCCTAGTTGCCACCTAGATTGTTGCTGCCAAAGCTAAAAAACCTTGAGACGACAGGCCGATTACCTTGCCTAGTTGAACGTAAAGAGTTCTGTCGGCGCCCTTGTTCAAGCCTCCGTTGTAAATTGAACCGCCTATTTTAATGGTGTGGCGAGACACACTTGCCGTTTCTGGTCGGTGTTCTGATTCCATAGTTGGCTTCGACGATTGCGTCATCTGCTTGACGTATGTTCGGTTTTGGTTCTTGGCGAATCTGAATGGTAACTGGCACCGTAACCGCCGCCTCATTAAGGCCAATGGCCAGACCAGTTTGATAGAGGCTTGACCATTGCCCTGCCTCTAGCTCAATGTCTACTCTTAAGGGCAGTTGGATGCCTGCGGTGAGAGGCCTCAGCGATATTAGCCTTATCCAAACCACACCGGGGGCAGCTTTTAGTTTGGAGTACGGACCGTCCATATTACGCATGATGAGGTATCCGGTGTATGTAACTCCGGGGGTGGCGTTACTGATGTTCACACCAACGCTTTCGACAACCGGTGTGAGAACCTCTTGCTGGTCGCAGCTTAGCGATCGTTTGTAACGCTCTCTCTTTTTGGAATTAAGCAGGACCTCGTAGGCCTGGTTGATTCCCTTTATCAACTCGTCGGAGGTAACCAGGTGCTTTTTGTTAGCGCTGTGTGGAGAATCGCGATGGTACAGGCGAGCTTTCGCCAAGTACGCGCTGCGAATGTCCCCTGTGCTAGCGTCAATTCTGACATCCAGAACGTCGAAATAATTCGGATTGCTAGGCATAAGGGAACTCGAACTCGAACTCAATATAATGATACGTCGCAGCAGGTAGTTACACCGAAGAGGTTGCAGTGTAACTAATATGAACTCGCTGTGGGTGTTGTCAGGCTATGGACGCAGATTATGGGCGAACTTTCACGGCGTTGTCACCTAAACAGCTAAAATGCCTTGGGGAATCAAGTCAGTTGCTTGTCTTTGGGTGGACCTGAATTTCACCTAGGCGATAGGCATCATGTGACAGCAGGAGGTCCGACCGATATAAAAATGGACCGATCCAAGGTGTTAGGAGGTTGGTAGTTTAGGAAACCTTGTTGAGGATGAAACCACGCTCTCCTGTGACACGCATGGTATTTGGCTTTGGAATAATCACGCCTGCAAGGGAGTCGTCCGAGTTGCTGGTATTGAATTTCCAAGTCATTAGTACGGGATCCATGGGCAGCCCGGTGGTCGAGAAAACAGCTTCTCTATACTTGAGTCTTTGAACGATCTTTACGTTGAAACCATTCCAGTTGTTTTCTCCGCCCACCTGCTCGGCAAACTGCAACTGCACTGCCTGATCTTCTGGGTTGATTGAAATGGAAACCTCTCGTTCGTCCTGCTCACCCGGCAAGACGAGGCTCCCTTTATATTGTATGGTTTTGTTTTCAGCCATCTCGTATCCTAGTTATGAATGTTTGTTGTTAATACAGGATATCGCAGGAATCGACTGAACACAATCGCTGCGGCTCGATGGCTAAGGGAAAGGAATTTTTTGATGTGGGATGGCGAAGTTGAGATCGCAAGGAACGCTGCCGACGAAAATTCTGCCCTGCCATTG
This sequence comes from uncultured Chloroflexota bacterium, assembly GCA_913046025.1. Next base: position 2,638 of record CAJWRP010000001.1, on the reverse strand, counting down.
TGACTCGATTATACAACGTATCGACAAGCCTATCGGATGAGTCTTGAATGTGAGCCGTACATGTAATCGTGGCTCCTGGCCGGGTAGTACGGAGGGCCTGGGCTACCGAGAAAAGCTCCAGGTAAAGAATCGTAACCATTTCTTTCCCTGTCGGATCGAAGGGAAGGCCGATAGTCAAGAACTCCTGAATGCGGTCAGTTCTGTCTTGTTCTCCTTCAGGGGCCAGCGGATTTCCTGAGACTATAACTCTCTTAGCGTGCTCTTTTAGTATGGTTAAGTGACGAAAAAATGTACAATCCGATCCCTGAGTGTAAGGGAAGACAAGTCAATAACCCCTAAAACTACGAGGTTTCACGCCCATGGTCCGTTCAAAAATAACGAGTATCTGCGGCACGGTTCTCGTGCCCACGATCGTGAGGTTAAATCTAGTGGTGGCAAGGGAAAGCGCATGGGGATTTTATATACATGCAAGAGGATAGAGGATATAGCCGTGAATCTTACGTTCACTGGTATCGTGATAGCCAGATATCACTATGGGAATTGCATAGTGATTACCCTTAATTGAGGTGTATTTGTTTTAGAATTGGACACAATATGCGTATTATTTGATTGACGTCTGAAAAGAATTATGTCATAATGAGCCCGCCTTAAAAACGAGAGTGTTTTGGTATTAATTGAGTAAATATATATAGAAGTCGTAATATTTTATAGCATTTTATACAAAATAACCATTAAATGAGGAAAAAGTGAATGGACAAGTTAGACTTAAAAATCATTTCATTGCTTCAGGATGACGGTACGGCAACCAACGCTGGCATAGCGCGGCAGGTAAGTGTTAGTGAGGAGACCGTAAGGCGGCGTCTCAAGCGACTGGTACAGGAAGAATACATAAAGGTTGTGGCATTGCCAGATCCTGCAAAACTAGGGTACGAGTCAGAGGTACTCATTGGCGTTCAGGTGGACGCCGACAAGATTGACTTGGTTTCTGATGCTTTGGCTGAAATGGATGAGATCAATTGGGTATCTGTTACCACTGGCTCATTCGACATATTTGCCTGGGCGACTCTAAAGTCCTCTGAGGAGCTCAGCCAGTTCTTGCGTACCAAGGTGGGTATCACCCATGGGGTAAGGCGAATGGAGACATTTATCAATCTTGCCATTAAGAAAAGGCGATACGGCGTAGCGATCTAGGCTTATCCTTAAGTTAGAATCTGTGTAGCGCGGCTCTCAATTATTAAATCTATTCTGGGCCGCGTTTTTTTATTGGGAACCTACTCGGTGGCGTGAAGACCCCTTCTACATTGACATGTGTTTGCAAATTTCATTAATATTAGTAGTGATTAAGTTTGCAAGGAGACTTGGCTTTGACTTTTGAAACAGGCGAGAGCAGAACCCTCCTCGAGGCGGTGGGCATCTATGTTGATAGTTTCAAAGGTAAAAAAACCGACCCTAGCGTGCATCGTGAATTGACCAAGTTCGTTCAGTGGTGTGGCCCCAATAGGTCCTTTGTCGAAATCAATCCATCAGAGATAGGCGACTACGCTGAGCAAGTCGGTGGTACGGGAACTACACCTCTCGCCACTGAACGCCTACAGGTTGTCCGTGGATTCCTTTCGTATGCTCGAAAACAGGGCCTGGTTGAAGTCAACCTCGCTCAGCACGTTCGTATTCGTAAGACTAAAAATAGGATACCCGGCGGCGCGAAAACTGGCGTTGAGGCAATTGGATTAACAGCAGAAGGCCATTCAACCTTGGTGACTCAGTTGGAGTCTCTTAAGGCTGAGAGGCAGCCTCTAGCGATTCAAATACAAAAGGCCGCGGCTGACAAAGATGTCAGAGAGAACGCACCTTTGGAGGCGGCTAGAGAACAGCTAGGCCTGGTTGAAGGCAGGATTCGGGAAATTGAAGATACCCTTAAGAAGGCAGTCGTAGTAGACACTTCAAAGCGCAAGAAATCTAAAATAGTGGACATAGGCGCCAAGGTCTCGGTTAAGGCCATTGAAACCGGTCGTCAGAGTAGCTATACGCTGGTGGGTAGAACCGAATCGAACCCCTCTGAGGCCAGGATTTCAGATGTGTCGCCTCTTGGTAAAGCACTGGTAGGCAAAACTGTAGGCGATGAAATTAATGTGGAAACACCCAGGGGAACAGTGCGATATAACGTAGTAAGAGTCTCTTAGGCGTCTGCCTTATTCCCGGTTATTATAACGAGGGCCCGCGAGAGCGGGTCTTCTTTTTTACAGCATCACTGAGCGTCTAACGCGAAAAGTCATGCGCAAAACTCTGGAATCTCTGGTGCGGTCCAATTAACATTGTTGGGGCGGATGCCAACAAATTTGTTTAGCTATTAGGAGAGATATTTGACAGAGAACATAAAGAGCTCTCATAGGCTATGGTCATGGATCTTCGTTTTCATCGCTACAGGATTCCCGGCTGTGATCCTGAGATTTTCCGGACTAGAAATGCCGGCCCCATTAGCTGCAATTATTTTTGGTATAGGCATCGTGGGTGGAGCTTTCCTTCTTTCCTGGGCCGCTGAAGTGGCCCAGTTGGACATATCCGCATCCCTGGCAATAGCTGTTCTCGCTCTTATCGCAATACTTCCTGAATATGCCATTGAAGCCGTTTTGGCCATACA